>CAIZOZ010000191.1 GCA_903934745.1 uncultured cyanobacterium | reverse complement strand
GGACCGGTGTGGTGATCCACGGCCCGGCGCTGGGCGTCATTGAGGCCGGCGAGGAAGCTCATCAGTTCGTAATTCTAGAATGCGAGCTGTGGTTAGGGACTGCCGTAAACCAAGGCAGGCAGGCGAACATCGTCACGATTGCAGACGCTGCTGACGGCCGCGACACCGATTGAGCCGCTGCAAGGTCTGTACATCTGCCTCCGTCTGGCCAGGACGAACACTGCGGCGCTCTGCGGATCCGCGAACCGACACCCGGCGCTCGAGCCTGGGACACGCGCATGGGCTGGGCATGCCGTTGCTTCGGAGAGCATTCAGCCCAGGATCCGGAAGCCGCAGGACGCGCCTGGGATCAAGCCCACCACAACCGATCGTGGGATCCGTTGCCTGCCATGAGAGCCCTGCACGACACCGGCAACAAACCGATCAGAGCTTGAGAAGCTCAACGCCAACACTCCCAATCATCGGCGCACAACAGGAACAGATGCAGCGATCAGCAGCCGGTGAGCTCAACGAGTGCAAGGCACAGGGGCCGAAACCCGACTCCCGAGACAAGCCAGGGCTGATTCAAAGTGTCAAATTGGTTCAGGGCTGGGCTGCCGCATCGCCATCGCCAGCAGCGCCGTGATGTCGTGCATCACCGCCTGTATGCCGGCGCGGATCGACTGAAATCCCGACAATCGGAGCAGGTTGAGGGCTGCCGTCCGCAGCGTGGCCATTGCTCCAGCGCCGTTGCCTCGATAGCGGTGGTCGTCTTCATGGAGCTGGGTGTCACGGATCCAGTGCCAGCTCTCAATGCTCCAGCGCTCCCGCACCAGTTGCAGCAGTGCTTCTGGGGTAGTACGCAGGCTGGTGAGAAACAGATGGGTGGCCTGAAATGGCTTGCCGTCACGACTACCGGTGGTGCTCACCTCCACGACCCAGCTGGTGCCGCTCCATGTCTCGCGGATGTGCTCTGGAGCCTCTTTTGCTCGCAGAGCCCAGGTGATGTCTCGGCCGTGGCTGATCTCGTGTTCCGTCGCCACAAAAGGGATCTGGCGCTTTCCCTGGAACTGGCTGCGGATCTGACGATGCAGAATCTTCTGGTTCGCTTTCACGGTTAGGAGGAAGTCGGCTCCCTGCTCCTGGAGCTGTCGAAAAACGGTTGCTGGGTGTGCAACGCATCTGCCTGGATAACACCCCCTCCAGATCGAGCTGGCCCATCAGCTGCTTGAGGACCGCCCGCTCGTGGTTCTCGCCGGTGGCGTAGCAGGCCTGACTGATCGCATCGCCCAGCGCAGCTGAGTAGAGGGTCACCTGGGCAATGTATGCTGATCCGCCACCAGCCGTGGGTTCAATCGAGCCTCGCAGCGTCTTCCCGTCACACACCAGCTGCTCGAGATCGGTTGCACCACCAGGGATCTGGGCAACGGTCCAATCTCGGATGGTGGTGCATAGGGCCACCACGTCCACCTGCAGGAAGAAGTATCGGAAAGCCGAATCAGATGGGGGCCGCCTCAGTTCAAACCCCAACT
>CAIZOZ010000190.1 GCA_903934745.1 uncultured cyanobacterium | reverse complement strand
GTTAAGAATGCCGTGGCGATCGGGGGTAACACCGGTGACGGCACTGGTCCAGAGCAGGGGCGACAGCCGCGGCTCCAGGCTGGCCAGTGGCGCACGGCCGCCCCACGCCAGCAGGCCAGCCAGATGGGGAAGAGCCCCCGCCGCAAGCAGGGGATCAAGCACGTCCCAGTCGGCGCCGTCCCAGCCAAGCATCAGCAGGCGCATAGGACGGCATGAGGCCGGCGGCGGCAACAAGAACCCGGCCCGACTCAAGCCGGGAGTTTGCACGAAGTAAGTGTGGTGTCCGGTGCCGGTTGCTTCGACGTTTGAAGAGTGCGGCGGCGTAGGCGGCGGGACCAGCCGAAGGCCGCGGTGGCGCCGAACAGGGGCAGCGGACCGGGCACGGAAGCGGGCGAAGGGGCAGGCGCGGGTGCCACAGCACCAGCACCAGCGAGGATCGACGTAGCAGCGACTGACTCGTAACCGTAGTCAACCACAGTGCGGGTCATCGCGGTGCCCGAGCTGCCAGCGGCGCCCATCAGGAAGCGCATCCAGCCGTAGTGGGTGGTGCCCGCCTGAGCGACGAAACGGAAACCAATAACGTTCTGTGCGCTGTACTGCCAGTTGCCAGCAGCGGAACCGAACACTACGCCGGTGGTGCCGGTGTTGAAGGAGCCAGTGGAGCCGATCGAGGTGCCGAGTGCAAGGTTGCCTGCAGGCCCGCTCGTCACGCTCGGATAGCGCATCTGGCCGCCACCGGTGGAGTTGAAGAAGTTCATACCGCCACCGCTGGAGTAGGGGTTGACATCCCATCCTGGAACGCCAGAGCCTGGGCCGTTGCTCAGCGTGTTAGTCTCTACGTTGATGTAAAGGCCATCGATGTCAACGGCGGCGGCGAAATTAACAACGCCACTATAGACGACGGCGGCGTTGACAGCGGAAGCTGAGCAGGCGGCAATCGCAGCTACGGAGCATGCAGCAAGATGGTGAGTTAACCTGGCATTAAGATTTGTCATCACAAGCCCGCAATTAGTAGACTAAGCCAATGCAGCAGAGATGCAGCAGAAGCGTAGCAGGCATGTAAGGGTGGCGGCGGCGCAGGTGGCAATCGCAGTTAGAGCACGCAGTCAGATGGTGAGCAGGCTCGGTCTTGAGAGTTGCAGCTGCAAGCTGGCTGCTGGCTTGATACTAGTCCTTCCCCATTTTTGTCAAGTCTGTCGCTCCACCTCGTCACAATCTCCTGATGGGTTCAGTGGCGAGCGCTGCTTCAGCAAGCGGGCCAACCGCTGTCGATCCAGCGGCTGGTGCGGCAGCTCAAGCCAGCGCAACAGCTTTCCGGCGCTATTGAGGGGATCTGCCAGGCAGGCCTCGAAGCCTAGCCGCAGCAGCGGCACTAGGGGCCGCGCGGCAAGCCAGGCCTCCATCTGTGCCAGCTGCGCCTGCATCACACCCCGCAGTCGCGCCTCCGGCAATGCAGCCCCCGCCCGCCCCAGCCGCTCCAGCATCAACTGCTGCGAATTGATTACAGCGCGGAGGTCTCGCCCCATCACCAGCACCCGGTATTCGCGGTTGTCCGGCAGCTGGGGCAGCAGCAGGTGGATCACCTTCACGGCCCGGCCTTCTGCCTCCTCCAACCAGGCACTGTCCTGGGGCAGGGTCTTGACGATCTCCGCCTCGTAGTAGCCCTGAGGATTGCTGGCGTCGGCCAGCCGCTGGCCATCCGTGAACGGCAGAATTCCCGCCGCCTCCAGCAGCTGCATCGCCAGGCTGGTACCCGAGCGGGGCAGGCCGGTCACCACGGTGATCATGGCGATGATGCAGGTGGCCTCCATCCTCCGCCAGCAAGCTGGGAGGCAGGCCGCCAGCAGCTGGTCGGTGGGGGGCGGTGGCGCTTGGGCGAAAGGGTGATCCAGTCGAACTGGCCGCTGAGCGGATCCACGCCGCTGGTCTCCAGATGCAGGGGCAAGGGCAGGGGAAGGCCCGTCTGCTGTGCCTGCCCTGCCGGCAGCCCACCGTCTGCCCCCTTTCCGCCCTCGCTGTGGCTGGCCTGCCGCAGTGCGGTGCAGAGGCCATCGAGATCGTGATGGAGCGGCTCACCGCCGGTGATCACCACGAAGGCGGCGCCGGCGGCGGCCGCGTCGCGCGCCTCGCCCACCAGCTTGTTGAGGGGCCGCAGGGGGTGGGCGGACGCCGGCCAGGAGTGCTTGGTGTCGCACCAGGGGCAGCCCACCGTGCAGCCCGCCAGACGGATGAAAAAGGCACTGCGGCCAGCGTGCAGGCCCTCGCCCTGCAGCGAGTGGAAGGTCTCGACGATGGGCAGGGACGGCGGCACGAGGCGATCACGGGTGGACGGGCGGAGCTGGATGCCGCGGCGGATGTTGGCTACAGCCTGGCAGCCGGCCAGCCCCGCAATGGCGATCTCCATCAGAGTCTTTCAGGGGGATCAACGGGCCAGCCCCAGAAACACCAGCAAGGCGCGATTGAGCCGCAGCAGATCCTCATCCGCCAGCCGGCCGATGCACTGGCCAAGACGCCTTCGCGGCACGGTGGTGACCTTGTCGACCATCAGGTGGCTGACCAGCCGCAGGCCGTTTGTCGCCGTGGGCTCCACGGGAACGCGAAACACCGGAAGGTCGATGCTGTCCGTTGTGATCAGACACACCGTCAGCGAGTCGCGTGCAGTGAAGGCATCGTCCTGAACGATCACGACTGGGCGGGGTTTGCTGGTGTATCCAGAACCGCCGGCCATGGTCCACAGCTCACCGCGGCTCACTGGCTGTACTCGTCATCGGGCCATTCGTAGACCGAATCGATGAAGGACTGGATCTCGGCCTCCTCGGGGCTGGCATTGGCCAGCAGACACTGCCGCCTCGCCTCGGCCGCGAACTCTGGCGAATGCACATCCGGCACCCAGATCTGGATCGGCCGCATCCCCTGAGCCCGCAGCCGCTGGCGGTGCTC
>CAIZOZ010000189.1 GCA_903934745.1 uncultured cyanobacterium | reverse complement strand
CGGCCGGGCCTGGAGGATGAACAGCTCAGCGGTTTCGCCATCCTTGGCCCATTCGATGTCCATCGGCGTCGGGCTGCCGCGGCGTTCGCTGTAGTGGCGCTCGATCCGGCAAGCCCAGCGAGCCAGGATCAGAATTTCGGCATCCGTCAAGGCAAAACGTTGCCGCTCGGCTTCGGGCACTTCCAGGTTGCGTACCGCTCTGGCGTCGCCCGTGCTCGTTTCGCCGTACACCATGCGGATCGCCTTGCTGCCGAGGCTGCGGCTGAGAATCGGGCTGAAACCCTGCTCCAAGCTGGGCTTGAAGATCAACCATTCATCAGGATTGACGGCCCCCTGCACCACGTTTTCGCCGAGGCCATAGGCGGCGGTGAGCAGCACGGTGTCGCGGAAGCCAGTCTCGGTGTCGATGCTGAACATCACGCCAGCGCAGCCCAGGTCGGAGCGCACCATCCGCTGCACGCCGATCGAGAGGGCCACCTCCAGATGGTCGAAGCCATTGAGTTGCCGGTAGGAGATGGCCCGATCGGTGAACAACGACGCGTAGCAGCGCCGGCAGGCCTCCAACAAGGCCTGCTCACCTTCGATGTGCAGGAACGTCTCCTGTTGGCCGGCGAAGCTGGCATCGGGCAGATCTTCAGCCGTGGCACTGGAGCGCACCGCCACCGCACCCGAGCCCAGCTGGTGGTAGGCCGCCAGGATGGCCGCCACCAGCGGTTCAGGCAACGCCGCCTGCAACAGCTGATCCCGGCAGGCCCGGCCGGCTTGCTGCAGCGCCGCCAGATCGCCCGCATCCAGACCTGCCAGCAGGGAGTGCAGGCTGGGGCCCAGAGCGTTGGCGGCAATGAACTGGCGATAGGCAGAGGCGGTGGTAGCAAAGCCGCCAGGCACTTGCACCCCTTCGGCCGCCAGCTCGCGGATCATCTCGCCGAGGGAGGCGTTCTTGCCACCGACATCGGCGATCGCCTCGATACCGACGCGCTCGAAGGGCACCACCAGAATCTCCGGATTCAGCATGGTTGTGCGCAGTCACTGGCTGAATGCTGATCGCAACGGTCCGGACCGGCTCAGGCTTGTGACCCACCGGCATGGATGGCGGCCCGATCAGCGCCGAGGAGGTCCATCTTGTTCAGACTCAGGCGGCTGCTCAGGCAGAAGCTGGGCCAGCAGGCCGGCCCCCATCAGAATGGCGCCCAGACTGATCGCCAGGCCGCGATTGCTGGCGGCGGGACCATCCAGCCAGCTGCCCGCGGCCAGAAAAGCTCCTCCCAGCAACAGGGTTGGCACCAGCACGATGCCCTTGGCGGTGCGATTGAGGCCCATCAGCTCGGCTCCAAAGCCCTGCAGGCTGGCGTGCTGAGATCAGCATGGGCCAGGCCGGCAGCGATCAAGCCGTTGCCCATGTCCTGCTCCGCAGCCAGCCGGCTCACCTTGGCCAGCAGCAGGCCGTCATGCTCACCCAAAGGGCGCAGATTGACCCGGGTGCGCCGCGGCAGTTCCTGGCGCAGCCAGACCATGGCCGCAGCCTGATCGGCGGGCTCGACACCGATGCAAGCGAGTTCGACCGTGTAATTGCGGTTGCCATCACCGATCTGGACCAGGGTGGCCGTGCGCACCTGCAGGACCTCAGCCGCCAAGGCCGCACTGGGCCAGGCGATGACCAGAACCAGCAGCAGGGCCCAGAGGGCCGAAAGTGGGGCGCTCAGAGTTTTGAACCGCAACTGGGGCAATAGAGATGGGCACTGGCGGTGGTGGCACCGCAGGCACCGCAATGGCGAACAGTGTCGATCGCCAGTTCCGGATGGCTGGGCAGGCCCACCATCTGGGCGTTGCTGGCCCCGGGAGGCACCATCGGATAGCAGTTTTCATTGCGTCGCACCCGAACGTCAATGAAGGCCGGGCCGGGGTGGGCCAGGGCTTCGGCCAGGCGAGGCAGGAGGTCGGAGCGTTCCGTGATCCGCACACCACGCACGCCGAAGGATTCGGCGAGGGCTGGGAAGTTGGGCATGCCGCCCGTCATTTCGGAGTTGGAATAACGCTCTTCGTAGAAGCTCTCCTGCCACTGGCGCACCATGCCCTGCCAGCCGTTGTTGATCACCACCACCTTCACCGGCAGCTGGTACTGGGCCAGGGTGCCCAATTCCTGGATGTTCATCAGGATGCTGGCATCACCGGCCACACAGATCACCTGCTCCTGCGGGAAGGCCATCTGCACCCCCATGGCCGCGGGCATGCCGAAACCCATCGTGCCCAGGCCGGCACTGCTGATCCAGCGGCGCGGGCCGGTGTTGAGGAACTGGGCCGCCCACATCTGGTGCTGACCCACATCGGTGGTGTAGTAGGCCCCCGGTGCCAGCTGGCGCAGGGCCACCATCACCTCCTGCGGCGCGATCTCCCCCTCAGGGGCAGGCACCACCAGGGGATAGTGGTGTTTCCAGCCCTCAATCCGCTTCAACCAGGACTCGGTGCGGCCGGCGGAATCGTCAGCGCTGGATAATCGCAGCAGGGCTTCCAGGGCCGTTCGTACATCGGCGACCACCGGCACTTCCGGCAACCGGTTCTTGCCCACCTCGGCGGCATCGATGTCGATGTGAATCACCCGGGCGCGCGGGGCGAAACTATCGAGCCGCCCCGTGACCCGGTCGTCGAAGCGGGCGCCGGCAGCGATCAGCAGATCGCATTCGGTGACGGCGAAGTTGGCATAGGCGGTGCCGTGCATGCCCAGCATCCCGAGGGCCAGGGGATGGCGCTCATCGAAGGCGCCCTTGCCCATCAAGGTGGTGGTGACCGGAATCCGGAAGCGCTCAGCCAGCACCTTGATGGCCTCGTGGGCCGCCGAGCTGATGCTGCCGCCACCGACATAAAGCAGGGGCCGATGCGACTGGTGGATCAGCTCCAGCGCCTTTTCGATCGCCTCGGGATGGGGCAGGGGCGCATGGCCGAAGCCAGCAGGCACAGCTGTTCCCGGCTCCACCGGGATGTAATCAAATTCTTCGGTGCCCACATCCTTCGGTACATCGATCAGCACCGGTCCTGGGCGACCACTGGCGGCAATCAGAAAAGCTTCAGCCACGATGCGACCGATGTCGGCGGGGTTGCGCACGACCCAGGAGTGCTTCACGATCGGCAGGGTGATGCCGAAGATGTCGGTTTCCTGGAAGGCATCCGTACCGATGGCCGCCCGCGGCACCTGGCCGGTGATCACCACCATCGGCACCGAATCCATCTGGGCCGTGGCAATCCCCGTGACCAGGTTGGTGGCGCCGGGGCCGGAGGTGCCGAAGCAGACACCCACCTGGCCGGTCGCCCGGGCATAGGCATCGGCGGCATGGGTACCGCCCTGCTCATGGCGCACCAGGATGTGCTTCAGCCAGCCCCGCTGCTCAGCCTTGTAGAGCTCGTCGTAGATCGGCAGAATCGCGCCGCCGGGATAGCCGAAGATGTGCTTCACACCATGACGGTGCAGGGCATCCATCAGCGCATAGGCGCCATTGACCCGCTGGACGGCACCCAGGCTCTGGGCGCTTGAGCCGTTTGCCGCATGCTGGCGGTTGGCGGTCTGGGCAGGAGTGAGGGGCGTGAGCGTCACGGCTGCTGCGGAGGGTGAAGGGGGAACCAAGGGGCAAAAGGGAGCTTCAGGCCCCCTTCAGCGGAATGAGCCAACCTTAGGGGGCCCGGCGCTGGCGAGGGGTTGACGGCGGCGGCTGGCGGCCATGGCCCGCAGAATCCGGGCTGGATCCAGCCACTGGCCGCGGAAGCGCATCCCCCAGTGCAGATGGGGCCCGGTGGTGCTGCCCGTGAGGCCCACATGGGCGATCGCCTGACCGCTGCGCACCGGCTGACCCAGGACCAGGCGGATCGCACCACTGCGATAAGCACCGCCCTCCACGTGGCCGGCCAGATGGCAATAGATGTGTTCATAGTCGCCGGAGCGGATCACCAGGCCATTACCGCAGCCGCCATCGCGGATCAGTTCAAGCACCCGGCCTGACCACCAGCTGCGCACCTCCGAACCGAGGGGGGCGGCGATATCGACGCCGTAGTGGGGCCGACGATCGCCGCCAAGCGGATGGCTGCGCATGCCGAAACCACTGGTGAAGCCGGCGAAACTGACCACCGGGAACGTGCCGCTCAACCAGCTGCTGCGGCTGAAGGCGTGGACGGGCAGCGACGGAACGGCCAACAAGAGCCCTGCCCCCAGAGCCAGCCATGGGCGGGGCCAGCGCAAGCCCGAACGGGCCATTTCAGAGCAGACCCAGGGCATGCAGAGGGCCACGACCGCTGAGCAACTCCAGCAGAAAAGCGGAAAAACCGATCATGGCCAAGCGGCCGTTCCAGACCTCGGAACTGTTGCTCCAGCCCCAGGCCCACTTGTCCTGGGGGTAGAGCTTCACCTTGGTGGGCAACTCGGCGGCTTGATCGAGATTCACCTCCGGGCCCGCCAGAGCCTGCTGCACCAGATCGGCCAGACCGGCGATGAAGGTGGGATCGATGTCGAGGGCGGGCACCCGCAGGAAATGGCGCACGCCGGCCTCGGTGGCAATCTCCCGGTATTCGATGTCGATTTCCTCGAGCGTTTCGATGTGTTCGCTGACAAAGCTGATCGGCACCACCACCAGATCGTTCACCCCAGCCGCACCCAACTCCTCAAGGGCATCCTCGGTGTAGGGCCGGAGCCATTCCACCGGCCCCACCCGGCTCTGGTAGGCGAGCGTATGGGGGTTGGAGTGCCCCAGCCGCTGCTGTAGGCGCTGCATGATCAGCTCGCTGCAGATCTCGATCTGCTCTTGATAGGGATCGCCGGCCTCCTCCACGTAGCTCTTGGGCACGCCATGGGCGCTGAAGAACACATGGGCCTGTTCCGGGAACTCAGCCGCCGCGATCTCGCGGACAATCAGCCCGGCCATGGCGTCGATGTAGCCGGGATGGTCGAACCAGCTGCGGATGCAGCGGATCGGCATGGCACTGAAGGCCGGATCGGCCTGGCGCAGCCGCTGCAGCTCGCGGAAACTGGAACCGCTGGTGCTGATCGAAAAATGGGGGTAGAGGGGCAGTACCACCACCTCCTCAATGCCATCAGCCTTGATGTCGGCCACCGCCGATTCGGTGAAGGGATGCCAGTAGCGCATGGCCACATAACTGGTGGCCTCGACTCCCCGCTGACGCAAGGTGCTCTGCAGTTCACGCGCCTGCTGTTCGGTGATGCGCCGCAAGGGTGAGCCGCCACCGATCGAGCGGTAGGCCGCCTGCGATTTGCCACTGCGCAGCGTGCTGATCAGCCAGGCCAGAGGCTTCTGCAGCGCCGGAATCGGCAGCCGGATGATTTCCGGATCGGCAAACAGGTTGTAGAGGAACGGCCCTACATCCTCAATCCGCTCGGGACCGCCGAGGTTCAGCAGCAGCACGCCGACCCTGGCCATGCCCGAGCGCCTTGAAAACGCAGAGCGTAACCCCGCCTTCCACCTTGCTGTTGCCCCTGGCCACTACCCGGCGAGCTCGATAGGGTCCGGCCGAGTGCCTGAAGCCCGTCCTGAGCACCGATTCCGCCCCGGTTCCCACCCCCTGCCCCGCCAGCGCCTGGATCGCTGCTGGGGCCGTCCCTAGCGCCGCGGCCAGTGGACAGGAAGCCCCGGGCAAAGAGCAGCACCGAACGGAAAGCGCGCTGGACGATCCCAGGCTGAGCCCCATCGGCCTGGACCTCCCCAGCCCGAACCGTGGCCCTCGAGAGGGCTTCAGCCAGCAAACGGCCAAGGTGGGTGGCGCTGACAGCAGCGGCAGGGACGCCGCCATCGACCCTGGGCTTCGCGCCCGCAACGGAGCCTTGAAGGCGGCAGGGATGCGCCTGCGCCTGGAGCGACGGGGCGGCTGGCTGGGACTGCGCGGGCCGCTCCCCTGTCGCCACGGCAGTGGCAGCGTCAAAGTCCAGCGGCTGAGTCTGGGGCTGCCGGCCAGTGCGGCCGGCCTGCTCGAGGCGGAAGCGCGCCTGCTCCAACTAGAGCAACAGCTCAGGCATGGACACTTCGCCTGGCATCAGTGGCAGTCGCCAGCCACGGCAGCCAGTCCGCCCGCGGAGCTCACGCCTGCTGGCACACCAACACCGGTGGGGTCGCCCGACCCCGCGCTATCCGCCCCTACGCCAGGACCAAGCCCTACCCCGCCGCCGCCAGCTCCCACCCTGCTGGCGGAGCTGGAGGCGTTCGAGCTGGCCTTCTTCGCCGATCCGCGCCGCCGCCGCCAGCCGGCCGGCAGCCGCACCACCTGGCGTGCCGCCTATCGGCCCTACCTGCGACGGCTGCTCCAGCTGGCGGCGGGTCGTGGCCTGCTCTCCCAGGCCCTGCTGCTGCAGGTGCTGGAGAGCTATGAGCTGGCCAGTCGCAGCCGCCAGCAATGCGGCATCGCCCTGGCGGCCCTGGCCTCGCACCGGTCCATCCCCCTGCCTGGCGACTGGCGGGAACGCAGCGGCGGCTACGGGCAACATGCGGCCCGCTTCCGCCAGCTGCCCCTGGATGGCGCCATTCTCGAGCTGGTGGAGCGCATCCCCAATCCGCGCTGGCGTCTGGCCTACGGCCTGATGGCCACCTACGGCCTGCGCAATCACGAGGTGTTCTTCTCCGATCTCTCCGCCCTGGCGCCGGGGGGCGACCGGGTGCTGCGGGTGTTGCCCACCAGCAAGACAGGTGAGCATCAGGTGTGGCCCTTCCAACCTGACTGGGTGGAGCGCTTCGAGCTGGAGCGGCTCGGCCGCGAAGCCGGTGCCCTGCCCGTCGTGGCCACCGACCTGCGGCGCACCACCCTGCAGCAGGTGGGGCGCCGGGTGGCCGAACAGTTTCGCCGCTACGACCTGCCGATCACGCCCTACGACCTCCGCCATGCCTGGGCGGTGCGCACGATCCACATCGGCCTGCCCGACACGGTGGCGGCGCGGATGATGGGTCACTCGGTGGCGATTCATACCCGCACCTATCACCACTGGATCACCCGCCGCGACCAGCAGCAGGCCGTCGATGCCGCCCTGGCCCGGATGCGGGGGGCCTGGCCGCCAGAACCAGAACCCCACCCGCCGCGACTGCCGCCAGAGTGAGCGCCCCCAGAGCATCCCCCGTGACCCTGTCCCCACGCTCCGGCCCGCCTCAGCCGCCGCTGGCCATCGAGGCTGAGCCGGCAGCGACAGGCGAAGACCTCGACCAGGCCGCCCAGGAACTCGGCATGGGCGGCGACCTGGCTCCCGAGGCCGACCAGGACGGTTACAGGCGCCGCATGGCCCGCCGCCTTGAGGTGCAGCAGCAGCGGGTGGGTGAACGCAACCTGGAAAAGGGCCTGGTGCTGGTGTTCACCGGCGACGGCAAGGGCAAGACCACGGCCGCCCTGGGCCTGGTGTTGCGCACCCTGGGCCATGGCGAGCAGGTGGCGGTGGTGCAGTTCATCAAGGGCGGCTGGCAGCCCGGCGAGGCCAAGGCCCTGCAGCTGTTTGGGGATGCCCTGCACTGGCACGCCCTGGGCGAGGGATTCACCTGGCAAACGCAGGATCGCGAGCGCGACCGCGAGCTGGTGCAGCGGGCCTGGGAGCGGTCCCGGCAGTACCTGGCCGATCCGGGCCGCAAGCTGGTGGTGCTCGACGAGGTGAACGTGGCCCTCAAGCTGGGCTATCTGGCGGTGGAGCAGCTGCTGGAGGGCCTGGCCCTGCGGCCCGAGCTCACCCACGTGGCCCTCACCGGCCGCGGTGCGCCCAAGGAGCTGCTGGAGCGGGCTGACCTGGTGACGGAGATGAAGATGGTGCGCCACCCCTTCCGCGAACAGGGGGTGAAGGCCCAGGCCGGAATCGAGTACTGAGGGGGCACCAGCTGGCGCTCCAGCCCCCATCTCCTCTGCACCCTGGGGCCAGGGGCTTACGTCTGGGCGAGGCGGGTGGCGCCACGGCGGGCGGACACTGGAGAAGGGCTTGCTACTGTTCGCCCGATACAAGGTGATGATGGCCTACAAACGCGTCCTGCTCAAGCTCAGCGGAGAGGCGCTGATGGGAGAACAGGGTTACGGAATTGACCCCGCCATTGTTCAGTCCATCGCCACCGATGTGGCGGAGGTGGTGGCCACCGGCACCCAGCTGGCGATTGTTGTCGGCGGCGGCAATATTTTTCGTGGCCTCAAGGGATCGGCTGCCGGCATGGATCGGGCCACCGCTGATTACGTCGGCATGCTCGCCACTGTGATGAATGCCATCACCCTGCAGGACGGACTGGAGCGGACGGGCATCCCCACCCGTGTGCAGAGTGCGATTTCGATGCAGGAGGTGGCGGAGCCTTATATCCGTCGCAAGGCTATCCGTCATCTCGAGAAAGGCCGGGTGGTGATCTTCGGTGCCGGTTGCGGTAATCCTTTCTTCACCACCGACACCACGGCTGCCCTGCGGGCCGCTGAGATTGGTGCCGATGTGGTGCTCAAGGCCACCAAAGTGGATGGTGTCTATGACAAGGATCCGGCCAAGCATGCCGATGCGATTCGCTACGAGAGCCTCACCTTCCTCGAGGTACTCAGCGGCGAATTGGAGGTGATGGACAGCACGGCCATCGCCCTGTGCAAGGACAACGCGATTCCGATTGTGGTGTTCAACCTCTTCGGCAAGGGCAACATCGGCCGTGCCGTCTCCGGGGAGCCGATTGGCACCAGCATCGTGCCGGCCCGCTAAACCGCATCCCTTCCATCCCTTCTCCTTGCTTCCACCACCCGCCATGGACATTGAAGCCAGCATGCGCAAATCGGTGGAATCCACCCAGCGCACCTTCAACACGATTCGCACCGGCCGCGCCAATCCCTCCCTGCTGGACAAGATCAACGTCGAGTACTACGGCGCTGAAACCCAGCTCAAGTCCCTGGCCACGATTTCCACACCCGATGCCCAAACGATCCAGATTCAGCCTTTTGATGGCAAATCGATCGGTCTGATCGAGAAGGCGATTGCCCTGAGCGATCTCGGGCTCACCCCCAACAACGACGGCAGGGTGATTCGGATCAACATCCCGCCGCTCACTGAAGAGCGACGGAAGGATTTCTGCAAACTCGCGGCCAAGTACGCCGAGGAAGGCAAGGTGGCGTTACGCAACATCCGCCGTGACGGCATTGATCGCATCAAGAAGCAGGAAAAAGACGGCGAACTCTCCGAGGATCAGAGCCGCGACGAGCAGGAGAAGATCCAGAAGCTCACCGATCGCTTCATCACCGAACTGGAGAAGCACCTCGCCGAGAAGGAAGTTGACATTCTCAAGGTCTGAGACGTCGTGAGAGCGCAAACCAATGGCTGACAGCGACGTCATTGTTGTCGGCGCCGGGGCAGCAGGGGCTTCAGCCGCTTTCCATCTGGCCCAGCGGGGCCGGAGCGTGTTGCTGCTGGAGCGCCAGGGCCCCGGGCGGGCGAAACCCTGCGGCGGTGGCATGGCAGCCTCCGTGCAGCGCTGGTTCCCCTTTGAGCTGACACCTGCCGTCGACCAGGTGATTCGACGGGTGTGCTTCACCTGGTGCCTGGAAGATCCCGTCGTGGCGGAACTGCCCGGTGATGCACCCTTCTGGATCGTGCGCCGGGCCGTACTGGATCAGTTCCTGGCGGATCGGGCGGTGGAGGCGGGTGCCGAACTGCGCCATGGGGTCGATGTCGTCGCCCTGGAACGGCGCGAGGGACTCTGGCGGGTGGGTCTCAAGGGCGGCCAGGAGCTCAGCGCCAGCGGGGTGGTGATCGCCGATGGTTCAGGCTCAACCCTGGCCCGGTCCCATGGTGTCGGTTCGCCCCGTCCCCGCTACGCCGCCACGGTGTCCGTGGAGGTGGAGGCCAACCTGGAGCAGCCGGACGACACCGCCCACTTTGAGTTCGGCCTGGTGCACCATGGCTTCTGCTGGGCCTTCCCACGGCTGGGGGGCTGGAGCATCGGCGTGGGCACGTTCATCGGCCAGCAGGAGGCGGATTCCGAGGCGGTCCTGGCGGCCCTGTTGCCCAGTCTCGGCCTTCCTGCCGATGCCGGCCAGCGTCGGCACGGCCGCCTGCGCATCTGGGATGGCCACCATCCCCTGCATGGCCGCGGAGCGGCCGCCACCGGCCTGCTGGTGGCCGGTGATGCCGCCTCACTCTGTGATCCCTTCCTGGCGGAGGGCCTGCGACCAGCACTGATGAGCGGTTGTCGGGCCGCCGAAGCCCTCGATGGCTGGTTAGGTGGCGAGCAGGAGTCCCTGGAGCTGTACAGCCGCCGCCTGCGCGAGGACTGGGGCGAATCGATGGCCTGGGGCAAGCGCATTGCCCAGGTGTTCTACCGCTTGCCCAAGGTGGGCTATCAGCTCGGGATCAAGCGCCCCACCGCACCGCAACGGATTGCCCAGATTCTCTCGGGCGAGCTGGGCTATGGCGACATTGCCCAGCGGGTGATTCGCCGACTGATGTTCCAACGGGGCTGAGTCAGCGCAGCCCTGGCTCCGCTGGCACTGGCTCAGGGCCGGACAGGCTCAGGTACGGATGCAGTCCTTGAGATCGCGCAGGCGCTCATCAATCGAACCCAGCAGCTCAATCGCAAACATCGGCGATTCCTGCACAGCGAACAGGAACTTCTCGCGATTCATCACCAGCACCCGACAGTCCGTGAGGGCGCGGGCATTGCCATAACGGCGATGGTCGTGGGTGACCAGGGCTCCAGCACCGAAGACATCACCCGCCTCAATCGTTTCGTGAGCAGCGTCCTCATTCCAGCTGAGCTCCACGGTGCCCTCCAGTAAGCCGAACATGCAGTCACCCGGTTCGCCGGAGCGAAAGATGATGTCCCCCGCCGCGATCGACTGGACTTCGCCTTTGCTGGCGAGGGCTCGCATGGTGTCGAGGGCATTCACGGCGGATCACGCACGGTTCGGACGTTCAGTGTGGCCGATCAGGCCCACTGCGGTGGTGATCAGCCGGTTAAGGATCAACGGCTGATCGCCACAGCTGCCCCGAGGCCGCCGCGCACATCTTCTGGAGCCAGGCGGCCGTCCTGGTCGGTATCGAGCGCATCGAAGACGGCGTCGCTGCCCAGCCACTCTTCGCGGGTGATGCAACCGTCGCCATCGAGGTCGTTGAGCAGGAAGATTTCATGCACCGCATGGCCGAAGGCGGCGCCCCCTTCGAGTTCGGCCAATCGATGGGCCAACTGCGCTTCAAGCGTTTCGATCGCTTTGCAGAAGCCACGAATGCCTTCGTCAAGCTTGTCGCTGGCCATGGCATCGTCCAGCATCATCGCCTGGAACGTCTCCTGGTTGAGATGGATCTGGGCCTGGGTGTCGCCCGGGTCAAAGGCGTTGAGTTTGCGAGCCAATTCACCATCACTGGAGCGCAGTTGATCCATCAGCACTGGGGAGATGGTGAGCAGATCGCAGCCAGCCAGCTCGATGATTTCCTCGATATTGCGGAAGCTGGCCCCCATCACCTCAGTCTTGTAATCGTAAGTCTTGAAGTAATTAAAAATCTGGGTGACCGAGATCACGCCGGGATCTTCCGGCCCGGGATAACTATCACGCCCGGTGGATTTCTTATACCAGTCCAGGATGCGCCCCACAAACGGGGAAATCAGGGTGACGCCGGCTTCGGCACAGGCTACAGCCTGAGCGAAGCCGAATAGCAAGGTGAGATTGCAGTGGATGCCTTCCTTCTCCAGCAACTCGGCGGCCTTGATCCCCTCCCAGGTGGAGGCGATCTTGATCAAGACGCGCTCATTGCCGATACCGGCGGCGTTGTAGAGGCTGATTAGTTTACGGGCCTTAGTGATCATCGCCTCCGTGTCGTAGCTGAGTCGTGCATCCACCTCAGTGGAGACCCGACCCGGCACGATCTTGAGAATCTCCTTACCAAAGGTGACACTGATTTCATCAAGGGCTTCGCTGACCACCGCATCGGCCCCAGCAGCGTCGCCGCTGGCCTGGCGCGATTCCCGCAGGGAACGGTCGATCAGCTCCTGATAGGTGGGGATCTGGGCCGCCGCCAGGATCAGCGATGGGTTGGTGGTGGCATCGCGGGGCGTGAACTGCCGGATGGCGTCGATGTCGCCAGTGTCGGCGACCACCACGGTCATGGCGGCGAGTTGATCGAGCAGATTGGCCATCAGACGGAGGTTCGCTTCAAAGCGGTCAATCCTCTGACGCTAGCCAGCCCCGGTGCTGCCACCCAGGCCTCGGCCATGGCGCTTGTGGGAATACGCACAGCCGTTCAGCGCGGGGATTTGGACAACTTGGCAGCGAGCGGCAGGCTGGGCGGGATTTTCTCGATCACCAGCAGCGCCTCGACGATCTGTTTGGCCACCGGTATCGCCACGGTGGATCCGTAGGCATTGCCGCCCTGGGGCTCATCCACCACCACCAGCACCACATAGCGAGGATCCTCAATCGGCAGCACGGCCACGAAACTGCAGATCCGGGCTCCAGGGATGTAGATGCCATTGAGTGCCTTCTGGGCGGTGCCCGTCTTGCCACCAATGCGATAGCCGGGGATCTGCAGGCCCTTGCCGCTGCCCTTCTGCACCACCGATTCCATCCAGTTGATCACGATGCGGGTGATCTTGGGATCAAGCAGCTGCACACCGCGGACATCGCCACGGCTGGCCAAGGCATCGCCGGAGCGCAGGCCGCTGGTGATATGGGGGCTAACCAGCTTGCCGCCATTGGCCAGCATGGCGTGGAGTTGCAGCAGTTTGAGCGGTGTGAGCGAGAAGCCCTGACCGAAGGCCGCGGTGGCGGGCTCAATCGGACTACCGACGAACTCTGCCTTGCTCTTGAGCTGACCGGCCACCGCACCGGGCAGATCGGTGTCGGGGACGTCATCGATGCCGATCGTGTGCAGCCATGTCCAGAAACGATCGTGTTTGACACGGCTCATCGCCTGCACCATGCCGACGTTGCTGGACACCTGGAGCACCGTTGGGAAATCGATCACCCCGTGGGCGTTGTGGTCGTTGTTGAAGATCGGCCAGCCGCCGATGCTGAGCTGGCCGACGTCATGGACCGTGCCTTTAGGGTCAATCGCCTTCTCCTGTAGAGCCATGGCCAGGTTGATCGGCTTGAAGGTGGAGCCCGGTTCGTAGAGATCCTGCACCGACCACTCGCGGAACAGCCCCGGGTTGTACCGCCAGAAGCGGTTGGGGTCGTAGCTGGGGGTGGAGGCCAGGGCGAGCATCTCACCGGTACGGGCATCCATCACCAAAGCGGCGCCACGCTTGGCATTCCATAGCTTCACCTGGCGAACCAACGCCTGCTGGGCCACCTGCTGCAGGCGAGCGTCGAGGGTGAGCTGCAGGCGCAGATCATCGCCGTAGAGGGAGCCGGCCTGGATGCCATCGGGCAACGGGGTGCCATCAGCGCCCCGCCGCATCGTGAACGTGGTTTCCTGGCGCAGCAGATCCCGGTTGCGGCTCTGCTCCAGGCCTGCCTGAGCGACCCGCTCCAGATTGAGGAAGCCGACCACGTTGGCGAACAACTGGCCCTGGGGATAGATGCGCTGGGGATAGCCCTCCAGATCCAGGCCGCTGATGCCCAGCTCTCGCACCCGCTGGGCCGTGTCCGGATCGAGCCCGGTGGCCAGCTTGACACCCGTCCGGCGGTTGCCGATCAGCTTCAGCAGCTCTTGCCGGGGGCGGGCCAGAACCACCGCCAGGCGCGCCACCACATCCTCCGAGCGGCGGATCGCCTGGGGATCATCTCCAGGCAGATTGAAGTAACGGGGATGGGCCCAGAGGGTGAAGCGCTCTTCGTCGAGAGCGACCAGTTGTCCCATGCGGTCGACGATCGTGCGTCGCAGCCCCAGGGGAGAAACGGCGTGAGTCTGGATGGCCCGGGCCCGGGCCTGGAGACGCTGGCCATCGATCACCTGGAGCCAGGCCAATCTCAGGGCCAGTCCCCCGAGCGCCGAGGCCAACAACAAGTACACCGCCAGCATGCGCCGGCCGGAGAGCGGCTTGATCTCGATCACCTGATGCCGGCGACCAGCGGCCGTGCGGCCCGCAGGTGACGGACCATTCCCCTTGCGGGGGCCGCTCGGCGGATGCCGTCGCATCGAGGTGCGGGACATTCAGTAACCCGCTGGGATCTGCTGCAGCTGGGTAGCGACAAGCGCTGGCAAGGGCGATGAAGTGACCAACGCCTGAGGTTCGGGCAGGTGGATCAACTTGGTGCTGCTGGTGGGAACCAGCTCACCCGGTTTGCGCACCACACCGAGATGGTGCTGCTCGAGCAGAGCCGACGACTCCTGCAGACGATGCTCGAGCGATTTGGCCGCTTCCAATTCGGAGTAACTGTGAGCCCACTCATTTTGCCAGTGCAGCGTGAGGGCACTGAGGGCGATCACCGACAGCCCGAGGCCGGCCAGGGCACCGCTGCTGAGTCGGTGCAGGCCCGCCAGCCAGGCCGACTGGCGCTCAATGCGGCTGGCCGAGAGCGAACCCTCGATCAACTGCAAGGAGCGGGAATCCTGCCGCCGCTGCTGGGCTTGGCGGGATGGACTGGCGACGGAGGCGACCAAGGCTGCCGGGACAACACTGCGCAAGTGAACCACCCATCCCCACCCCCCGCAACCACCCGTTGGCGTTCAGGCGGCCAGCACGATCAGATTCAGGAAGGTGAGGCTGTTCCAGAGGGCATGCATCAACACCGAAGCCCCCAGTCGCCCACTGCGCCAACGCAGCCAACCCAGCCCCACACCCAGCACAAACAAGGGCACCAACTCGCTCAGGCTCAGGTGGGCAAGTGCAAACACAGCCGCGCTGATCAACACCGCCGCGCCCCCACCCCAGCGGCTGCCAACCACCGGCAACAACACACCGCGGAACAGGGCCTCCTCAAATAAAGGCGCCAGCACGATGGCGGTGAAGGCGAAGCAGGCCAGGGCGCGGGGATCAGGGCTGCGCAGCACCAGATCCAGCATCGGATTGCTGCCACCGGGATCCTGCCAGAAGTGATCGATCAGCCAGCCGCAGAGGGCAACCGCCGGCAGCACCATCAACACCAGGCCGGCCGCCGGTCCGAGCGTTGCGCGCCAGGGCCGCCATCGCCATTGCAACCAGCCCTGGCTGGGTCGTGGGCCGCGGCCCCGCAGCATCAACACCAGGATCAGCAGTGGCGCCGCCATCAGCGCCAGATACAGCAGCAGCACCTGCACCCCCTGGGCCAGGCTGGCATCGACGGGCAGCAGAGCCACGATCGCGCTCAGCGGTGCCTGAAGCAACTGGGGCACGATCACCTCTCCCAGCAGCACGAAACCGCCAGCCACCAGCAGAGTGCCATCGACCAGGCTCAGCGGTGGGCCGATCAGCGGGGCCGCCACCGGCAGCCGCTGGCGCCAGGCCAGCCAGGCCAGACGTAACAACAGGCCGCTGCCCAGCAACAGCAGCAGCAACGGCAGCAGGCTGACCCCCACCAGTTGCAGCACCAAACGACGACTGCTGCGGGCCGCCGGGCAGGCGCTGATCGGAATCCCGAGCTGCTCGCAGCTGAGCTGAGCCACCAGAGTCGGGGCCTGCCAGGGTTCAAGCCAGCGCTCCAGCTCGGCCAGGTCCGTTCGCCTGCCCTCAAGCAGGGCTTCCAGCAGCGGCCGGCGCGGTGCCTCCACCATCGCCGTGAGTTCACGCAGCTGACTGGCCACCGCGACCGGCTCGCGGCCACGCTCCAACAAAGCCAGCTCCAGGCGTTGAACAGCCGGAGCCGGCAGGGGCGATGCCGCAATCTGCCGCTTCAGCTCCCTGGTCAACTCCGCCCGCGGATCCTTGCCGACCAGGGGTTCCTGCAGCGCCGGGGGCAGCAGCTCACCGGCGAGGGCGGTCAGCTCGAGTTGATGCAGGTTGAGCGCATCGCCCACGGAGGGTCGCGCCAGGCTGTCCACCAGTCCGTTGAGCCACAGCAACAGGCTGAGACTGAGGCTGATCAGTGCCAGGAGCACCTTCCAGCCAGGTTCTGCCGCGCTGGCTGGGATCGGGGGGGGACTGCCACGCAAGCGGGGGCCTCGTTGGAGCGGAATGGCCTCGATTCTCCCTGGCGGTCCCTCAGGGGCAGCGCCGGCCGGGCCCACCCGACCCGGTGTGGTCCCATACGATGGCTTCGCCTGCGGCGCAAGGCCTGTGCCCCTTCGTATCGTGCTGGTCCGCCACGGGCTGAGCAGCTTCAATCTCGAACAGCGGTTCCAGGGCCGGGATGATCTCTCGTCGCTGCTGGAGGAAGGAGCGCGACAGGCTCGCGAGGCCGGCAAGGCCCTGGCCGATCTGCCCCTGACCGCCGCCTACAGCTCACCGCTGAGCCGGGCCAGAGACACCACCCAGCTGCTGCTGGAAGCCCACGGCCAGCCGTTGGCGCCCCGCTTCGACGACGACCTGCTGGAAATCGATCTGGCCCCCTGGAGCGGCCTGCGGCGCAGCGAAGTGCGGGAACGCCAGCCGGAGCAGGAACGGATCTGGCGGCAGCAGCCCGAGACCCTGGAACTGCAGCGGCAGGACGGCACGCCCTATCGGCCGCTTCCCGAGCTGATGGCGCAGGCCCAGCGCTTCCTGGCCCAGCTGCTGGAGGGCCATCGTGAAGCCCTGGATGGGGCCGAGGAAGCCACCGTGCTGGTGGTGGCCCACAACGCCATCCTGCGCTGTCTGCTGCTGCAGGCCCTGGGGCTGCCAGCCAGCGGTTTCCGACGGCTGCGGCTCGATAACGCTTCAATCTCTGTGCTCAACCTGCATCGGGATGGCCTCGGCCGCTGCCAGGTGCAGATCGAATCGCTGAATGGCTCGAGCCACCTCGGCGAGCCGCTGCCCCCAGCGGGTTCCGGGCCGCGGCTGCTGTTGGTGCGCCATGGCGAAACCGACTGGAATCGGGAAGGACGCTTCCAGGGGCAGATCGACATCCCACTCAATGCCAACGGCCTGGCCCAGGCCGAGGCGGCCCGTCGCTTTCTCGCCTCGGTGCCGATCCAGCGGGCCTACACCAGTTCCATGGCCCGGCCCCGGCAGACGGCCGAACGGATCCTGCTGGACCATCCCGGCGTGCCCCTCACCAGCACCACCGGACTGCTGGAGATTGGCCACGGTCTCTGGGAAGGCCGTCTCGAGCGGGAGATTGCCGCGCAATGGCCCGAGCTGCTCGCTGACTGGAAGATCCAGCCCCACACCGTGCAGATGCCCGAAGGGGAGACCCTGCAGGAGGTCTGGGATCGCTCCTTGACCACCTGGAACACGATCGCCCGCAGCCTCGATCCGTCGGAAACGGCCCTGGTGGTGGCCCATGACGCCGTCAACAAGACGATCCTCTGCGGCCTGCTGGGGCTGGGTCCGGAAGCGATCTGGGCGATCAAGCAGGGCAATGGAGCCGTCACGGTGGTCGATTACCCCCAGGGCGCCGACGGCCCCCCGGTGCTCAGCTGCATGAACCTGACGGCCCATCTCGGCGGGGTGCTGGATCGCACCGCCGCCGGAGCCCTGTGACCCCAACCACGCCTTCTGCCGCACCAGCCCCGTCCTCCCAGTCCCCGCAAACCCAGCCGCAGCGCCTGGTTCTGCTGCAAGGGGTCAACCTGCTGGAGGGCCCAGACCTGCCGCACCGGCGGGCCGATGTGCTGATCAAGGGGGGCGTTCTGCAGTGGATCTCGCCGGGCTCCCCAGGCTCAAGCCCTGGGCCATTCAATCCAGCGGATTCAGGCCGGACAGCGGATTCAGACCAAGCCGCCGACGCCAGTGCCGCCAACCAGACCCTCGACGCCGAGCTGATCCCCGGGGCAGATCTCTGGCTGGCTCCACCCCTGGTCGACCCCCACAGCAGCCTGGAGGATCCCCTGCTGGGCCAGGCGGAAACCCTGCAAAGCCTGGCGGCGGCGGCGGCCGCTGGTGGTTACGGCACCGTGGCGCTGCTGCCCTGGGGCCCGGAGTGGCGCGATCGACCCGAGCGCTTGGCTCTGGGCTGGCCTGAACCGCTGGAGCTGCTGCTCTGGGGCAGTTTCAGCCAGAACGGAGCCGATCAGGACCTTGCCCGCCATGGCGATCAGATCGCGGCTGGCGCCGTTGGTCTGGCCTGCGGCGACCAGCTGCCGCCCCTGCCCCTGCTGGAGCGGGGCCTGCGGCTGGCGGAGATGGGATCCCACCCCGTGCTGCTGCCGCCCCGGGACGCCTCGCTGTGTCAGCAGGGTTTCGTGCGCGAGCGGGTGGAAGCGCTCCGGGCCGGCTGGCCGGTGGATCCGGTCGCCAGTGAAAGCCTGCCGCTGGACCTGATCCTGGGGCTCAGCGACCTGCTGCCGGCGGCACCCCTGCGGCTGATGAACATCTCCACCCAGGAGGCGGTGCGCCGGCTGGCTCGCCAGTCGGCGCCGCCAGCGGCCAGTGTCCACTGGTGGCACCTGGTGGCTGATAGCAGCAGGCTCGATCCGGCCGATGGGGGTTGGCGCACCGTGCCCTCCCTCGGCGGCCCCCAGGACCGGCAGGCTCTGATCGCGGCCCTGGCTGATGGGGTGCTTCAAGCGGTGGCCGTGCATCACCAGGCCCTCGACGCCGAAGAGCTGCTGCTGCCCCTCGATCAGCGCCGCCCCGGTCTGGCCGGCCATGGCCGGGTGTTGCCGCTGCTCTGGCAGGCCCTGGTGGTGGAGGCCGGCTGGGGAGTCGAGCTGCTCTGGCAGGCCCTCTGCTGGGGCCCCGCCGCCTTTCTGGGCCTGGATCCACCCAGCCTGCAGCCGCTCAGCCGGCGCTGGATCCTGTTCGATCCCAACGCCCCAACAGACTCGGGCATTCGGGAGGGCCTGGCGGCCAATCTTCCACCCCAGTTCGGCAGCGGCCAGGGGGCCCTGGTGGGCTCCGGCCTCAGGGGGCCGACGGGCTGGTGGGCGCCAGGCTTCCCCAGGCCTTGAACGGATAGAAGCGCCAGAAGGCCCGGCCGATGATTTCACGCTGGGGCAGGAAATGGCCGCCGGGCCAGAAGCGTCCATCCCAGCTGTTGCCACGGTTATCGCCAAGCACCAGCACATGGCCCGGGGGCACCACCGCGTCGAGGGTGCGGCAAGGGCCCATGCCACGGCTGTCAACCGGGCAATCGTTCCTGACGTAGGGCTCGTTGAGGGCTCGGCCGTCAATTTTCACCCGGCCGCGCGGATCCACCACCACGTGATCGCCTGGCAGCGCGATCACCCGCTTGATGAAGGCGTCGCAGGCCGGTTGCTGCACCTCAGGCAGGGCACCGATCAGCGGCAGATTGACCAGCAGACACTGCAGGGGGCTGCCACCACCGCTCTGGCTGATCAACACCGGGTCGAAGTGATGGGGGGAGTGAAACACCACAATCTCGCCGCGACGCGGGGCTCGACCGCGGTAGGTGAGTTTTTCGACCAGCAGCCGATCCTGAATCTGCAGCCCCGGCAGCATCGAGCCGGAGGGGATGTAGCGCGCTTCCAGCAGGAATTGACGAAGACCAAGAGCCACCGCCAGGGTGATCACAACACTGCGCCAGAACACCCAGGGGCTCTCCTCGCTCGGCTTGCTGCTGGGTTGGATCGGCCTCGCGCTGTCTTTGTGACGTTGGGGTTCCGTGGGACTCAAGGCACTCGTGCGGCAGGGACCGTGATCGGCAGGCAGATTAGGCACCCATCCGCCGGTCGCGTTCCCGATGGCACGCCCTCGCTGGCATCAGGTCCTTCCCAGGCCCGGCAACCGTGTCGGGCGGAACTGGGACCGGTTCGTGGCCATCTGGGCCAGCTTCAATCTGGTGTGGGTGGGCTTTGATCTCACCTATGTGCCGCTGCGCACCTTCTGGCTGCAGCGCAATCTCTATCCGATCCCATCGGTGCCGCTGGTGCTGCCCCTGCACGCCATCCCCGACATCACCCCCTGGGTGGATCCGATCAAGGGCATCGAACCCCATCGCGAGACGGAGGCCTACCGCCGGGCTTTTGACCAGCTCGATGTCGCCCTGCAGCAGCAGCCGGCCGGGGTGCCCCTCTCCCCGGCCTTGGTGCTCTTGTTGCAGCGCCAGGTGCAACTCAGTGGCCAACTGATCGACAGCAATCCCTTTGAGGCCACCGGCGCCTCGGGCACCCTCGAGAAGATCAAAAATCGCCTGCGGCAACGGGCCAACCGGGATTCAGCCCGCCAGGCCGCCGCCGATCTGCTCGATCCGCAGCGCCTGGCCAGGGTGCCCTGGGCTGAGGAGCGCCGGTTCTGGCGGGAGCAGGTGTTGCCCCTGGTGGCCACCAACTACTGGCGCTCGATCGATGACAACGGCCGACCCACCGATCATTTCTGGCGCTACGACCTGCTGCTGTTCCAGAGCGTCTTCGCCCTGGACATCCTGCTGCGGGTGATCCGTCTGCGCCGCCTCCTGCCCGGACTGGGCTGGGGTGAGGCCCTGTTGCGTCGCTGGATCGACCTGCCGCTGCTGCTGCCCTTCTGGCGCTGGTTACGGCTGGCACCCGTGGTGCAACGGCTGCAGTCCAGCCGCCTGATCAATCTGGAACCGCTGCGGGCTGTGATCAGCCGTGCGGTGGTGGCCCTGCTGGCGGTGGAGCTGTTTGAGGTGATGGCCCTGCAGCTGATCGATGGCATTCAGGGGCTGATCCGCTCGGGGCGCTGGCCGAACCGAATCCGGGCCCTGCGCAGTCATCAGACGGTCGTCAACCACGACGAGCGCGAACTGGTGGAGCTGGTGCGCATCTGGGCGCCGCTGCTGCTGGTGCAGGTGGCACCGCGCCTGGCCCCGGAGCTGCAGGGGGTGCTGGGCCATGCCCTGCAACAGAGCCTGCAGAACACGATGGTGCCCCCGCCGCTGCGCCAGCTTCAACCCCTGCTGCAGGTGGAGAAGGGATTCAGCCGCCAGCTGGCCGCCGGCGTGGTCGACAGCCTGATCGATCTCACCCGCACCACGGGCGAGCGCCTGGGCCGCCGCGACGACCAGCAGCTGGAGCTGCTGCAGCGGTTCATTGATCGCTTCTGGGAGGAGCTGGCCGCAGCCCTGGAAAGTGGCCCGGCCCTGGAACGCTCCCAGCAGCTTCTGTGTGCCGTCCTCGAGGAGTTCAAAGGCACGTATGTGAGCCAGATCAACCGCTCAGGCATCGAGACCCTGATTGCCGAACTTGATCAATTGATGGTGAAGGTGCCTAGCCCAGAAGGCCCGCCCACTCCTGCGGATTGAAGCCCGTGCTGATCTGACCAGCGGCGCTGATCAGGAAGGGCCGCTTGATCAACTTGCCATCGGCAGCGAGAGCTTGCAGCGCTTCAGGATCACTGAGAGCCTTGACCACCGCTGCACCCAAGGCGCGATAACTCTGGCCACTGGTGTTGAACAATCTGGAGCGGCCCAGCTGCTGCAAACCAGCCTCCAGCTCCTGAACACTGGGCGGATGGATGGTGATATCGCGCACCTCCACCTCAATACCCTGCTGATTCAGCCAGGTGATGGCCTTGCGGCAGGTGCTGCAGGCAGAGTAGCTGTAAAGGCGAGGCTGGCCTTGGGGGTGGGACACGCAGATCTGGCGGCAGAAGTGGGTGGGGGGCAGCCGAGCAGAACGACCTGGCCGCCCCCCGGACCCTGGGTAGGCCAGAGTTCTACTTCTTGCCGATCAGGGCCTTGAGGGCGCCCACCAGGCTGTTGGATCCCTTGCCCACGGCATTGCTGGGGCGGGTCCGCACGGTCACGTCACCATTGACCGTGGTGCGGCAGCTGAGGCGATAGCTGGCAGGGCGATCAGACAGATACACCTCTTCAACATCGCTGCGGGGCGAAAGATTGCGGCCGCCTTCAAGAACTTCAACCACGCAGGTACCGCACTGGCCAATACCACCACAGTTGTTGAAATTATTGAGGCCGGCATAGGGGTTGATCCCGGCGTCCAGGGCAGCCTTACGCAGGTTTGCGCCCTCGATGCATCCGACCTGCTGGCCTTCACGTTCGAAGCGAATGGTGGGCACGGTCGATCCGGGGGAGAGAGGGCGCCGCCCAACTTACGCCACCTGCGGCCCCCGGCCGCCATCGGCGCCTTTGAAGCCCATGGCGGCCGGTGCCACCCCCCTGGCCCAGGACCTGCTCCAACGGCCAAGCTGTCTAACATCCGAGCAGCGTGGCGCCAACCTTGACCCACTCCAACTACGACCTCGTCGTGCAGCAGTTGATTCCGGGCTACGCCAGCCTGGCGCGGTTGGCCGTTTCGCTGCTGGCGGCATCGCCCCTGGCCTCAGCCACCGGTTCGGCAGTGCTGGTGGCCGGCTGCGGCACCGGGGCAGAACTGCTGGAAGCCCGTTCCCAACGGCCCGACTGGCAGCTCACAGCCATCGATCCTGCGGTCGAGATGCTGACGGTGGCGCGCCAACGGCTGGCCCAGGATGGGCTTGATGGCGCCGCCGCCGGTGCGATCAACTGGCGGCAGTCAACCATCGAGGAGCTCGATGCTCCGGCGGCGTTTGATGGCGCCCTTTCAGTGCTGGTGCTGCAGTCGCTTGCGGATGACGGCGCCAAGCTCGCCTTCCTCACCGCCCTGGCCCGCAGTCTGCGGCCGGGCGGGCAGCTGGTGCTCGTCGATCTGATGCGCTCGGAACGTTCACCCCTGCAGGCCCAGGTGGAACAGGCCTGGCTGGGCTTCCAGCGGGCCAGCGGTCTCACGGCTGCCGCCGAGGCCCTGGATGCCCTCAGCCAGGGCCTCCATCCAATCGGCCTGGCCAGGCTCACCTCCCTGGTCAATGCCGCCGGATTCTGTGATCCGGCGCTCGTCTTCAAGGCACTGGATGTGGAAGGGTTCCTGCTGCAGCGGCGGGCCTAGAGCTCCGGGCGTGGACCAGAGCAGCCCATCCGCCGTTGACGCAGCTGGGAGCTCAACGCTTTTGCCGATCCACCGCCAAGGATGCCGCTGCAATCACGGCGGGGCGGCGGAGAAAGTTCAGCGACGGCGGCCGCTGAGGGCAGCAGGCTCAGGGAGCAAACCGCTGCCAGCACCCCGATCGGAAATCACGCTGAGCAGAGGCACCACCAGGGTCAACAGGCCGATGCTGACCCCGGCCAACAGGCTGAGGCCCTCCAGCAGTGGATCGCCGCCGCTGCTGGAGGGCCCTAGGGATAGCGACTCCCGCGTTGCTGTCCGGCGCTGCGGACTTCGTCCGGGGGGTTCGTCCTGAAGCTGATCGTCCTCGCCATCGAAAGCGGAGGGTGAGCCGCTGGAGGCCCCAACT
>CAIZOZ010000188.1 GCA_903934745.1 uncultured cyanobacterium | reverse complement strand
CTGCGACTGCAGCTACCCGTCCCAACTGGCGGAGCGGCGCGGCCACCTGGCCCACCAATGGACGAACGAGCGGCTGAGCGAGGAGAACAAGGCGTTTCTGGCCAGCCTGCCGATGTCGCTGCGGCGCGATCAGCTGATGTTCGTGCATGGCAGTCCTAACAGTCAGCACGAATACCTGCTGCCCGACATGGATGCCTTCGCGGCGCTGGAGCGGGTGGAGACCGCCGGCGCCGAGACGTTGTTCTGTGGCCACACCCACCGGCCCTATGTGCGGGAGCTGCGGGATGGGTCGATCCGGGTGCGCCTGCAGAACGGTGCAGCCAGCGGCGGCCCATCCGTGCAAAGAGACATCAATTGGCCGATGCGCCGCATCATCAATGCCGGCTCGGTGGGTGAGCCGCGCCACGGCAACACCAACGCCACCTATGTGATTCACGACGAGCCGACAGGCGCCGTTGAGATCCGCGAGGTGCCCTACGACGTGGAGCGCACCTGCCGGGCCATCGTCGGCTCCGGCCTGCCGCCGATCTTCGCCTGGCGTCTGAGCCATGGCTTCGAGTACGCCGAGCGGGCCGATGACGCCAGCCACGTGTGTGAGCGCTGATGGCACGCTGGGCCCTGATCAGTGGACTGCGTGGTGATCTGGAGGCCTATGAGGCCATCCAGGCGGATCTGCGCCAGACCCGCCGCGTCGACACCCTGTTTGTGCTGGGGGATGTGATCGGTCCTGAGCGGGAGTGCAATGCCCTGCTGAAACGGTTGCAACAGCCCCGCCGCGGCGAACTGGAGCCGCAGTGCCTCTACGGCTGGTGGGAGGACCAGCTGCTGGCCGAACGGGGATACCGCGGCGAGCGGCGAGCCGATGCCCTGCGCCTCAGCCAGGGGGAAGCGGCCGTCGATGCCCTGCTCCAGGCCGTGGACTCTGGCCACCTGGGCTGGTTGGCGGAGCTGCAGTTCGGCTTCATCGAGCTCAACTGCGCCCTGATGCATGGCAGCTCCGCTGCTGTGGACGACAGCCTGGGACCCGATAGCTCACCGCTGCTGCTGCTCGATCGCGTCAGCCGCCTGGACGTGAACCGTCTGTTCACGGCGCGCAGCGGCCGCCAGTTCCGCCTTGAGCTCAGCGGCGGTGGCATTGAGTCGCAGGTGCGGGATCTGGAGGGCCAACGGCACCAGCAGCAGAGCGTTCCCCAGCGCCAGGTGATCGGCATCGGAGCCGGCATCCACTACACCATCTACGACCCCGGCAGCGATCGCCTCGACTTTCTCAGCGCCGGCAGCAGGCTCCAGCAACGGGCGCGGGGGTTTGCATGACCCCGAAGCTGGGGGGAACGCTTGAGACCCTGCAGGTGGACCTGGCCGGGAGACAGCTGCGCCTGGTAGTCGAGCGCAGCGGGCCGGCGACGGCGCCCCTATGGCTGCTACTGCCGGCGCTGAGCACCGTGTCGAGCCGCGCTGAATGCAACGCCTTCGCGGATGCAGGGGGCGATCGGGTCTGGTGGTTGCAGCAAGCCCGCATGCTGCAATGCCCGCTACAGCTGGTACTGGCAGCAGAAGCCCCGCCGCGTACCAGGCAGGAGATGGAAGTGCTGGCCCAGGCGGCCGATCAGTTCAGCGTGATCCCGGGGCGGCTGGGCCTGCACCAGGAATTCGGAGCCCTGCTGACCCGGCAGCTCCTGAAGGACGGCCTATCGGCCGGCTGACCAACAGGGCCAGCAGGAATCCTGCGAACTGGACGATCACCACACACGGACCGGAGGGCAGGTTGGTAAGGCCTGAGCCCAGCAAGCCCAGCAGCGCGCAGCCACCGCCCAAGGTGGCTGAGACCAAGGCATAGAGCGGGAAGTGGCGACTCACCAACCGCCCCCCGCAGGCCGGAATCACCACGAAGGCACTGATCAGCAGCACCCCCACCGCTTTGATCGACACCGCCACCACCACTGCCAGCAGCATGATGAAGGCCAGGCGATGACGGCTGGCTCCCACACCGAAGGCTCCGGCCAGATCACTGTTGAGCGTGAGCAGCACCTGGGCGCGCAGGCTGAGGGCGAGATAGATCAAGGCTCCGAGCAACAGCACAGCGATCACGGTCAGATCGCTCCAGCTGATGCCGAGGATGTCGCCAAACAGCAGCTGCTGGATGCCGCCGCGGTAGGTCTCCACCAGGCTCAGGGCCACCACCGCAAAAGCGAGAGAGGTGGAATACACGATGTTGAGCAGGGCGTCCGCCGGCAGACCGCTGCGGGCCACCAGCTGATTCACCAGCAGGGCGAACAGCACCGCGAAAGGGATCAGCACCAGGGTGGGATTGATCCCCAGCAGGATGCCCAGGCTGATGCCCAGCAGAGCGGAATGGCCCAGGGCATCGCTAAAGAACGAGAGCTGACGCAGCACCGCGAAACTTCCCAGCAGACCGCCCAGGGCTCCGGTGAGCAGGCCGCCGAGCAGGGCCCGCTGCATGAACGGCTGGCCAAGCACCTCAAGCAAGCCTGCGGCATCAGCCATGGCCAGGAACCCCGGCATGGTGATGGCGGTAGGGCACCACATTGGGGCCATAGAGCTCGGCCAGCCGCGCTGGACTGAGCGCGTGGTCGGGGGCGCCGCTGCAACGCAGGCGGCGGTTCAGGCACAACACCAGATCACAGCTGCGGCGCACCATCTCCAGATCGTGCGACACCTGCAGCACGGTCCAGCCCTCCTGCCGGCGCAATTCCAGCAGCAGCTCCTGGAACTGCTCGCTGCTGGGGGCATCCAGGCCCGCCTGGGCCTCATCGAGCACCAGCAACTGGCGGGGCCGCACCACGCAGAAGGCCAGCAGTACCCGCTTGATCTGACCACCGGAGAGCTCACTGAGCCGGCGTTCCGCCAGGTCCTGGCAGCCGGTTCGCTTCAGGGCATAGTGCACGGCCTCGGATCGACGCCGGCACCCCAGCCAGGCCAGGCCCAGGCCTGGTGGATCAAAGCCAAAGCCCACGAATTCACCCACCGTGAGGGGGAAGCGCCCCTGCAACGCCAGGGTCTGGGGCAGGTAAGCGATCTGCGCCCGCACCGAACGGGGCAACTCGCCCGCCGGGCCGAGCTCGTGGCCAAGGATCTGCACAGTGCCTGCCGCCCTGGGCAGCAGACCCAACAGAGCAGACACCAGGCTGCTCTTGCCAGCGCCATTGGGACCCACCAGGGCTGTGTCGGTTTCCCGGGCGAGCTGAAAGCTCACCTGCTCCACAGCCAGCTGCTCCCCGCGCCGCACGCTCAGGCCCTGCACCGCCAGCACCGCGTCGGTTTTGATCATTGCCCGAACGCCTGGCGCAGATCCGCCACGTTGCGGCGCATCACCTGGAGGTAGGTGGCGGGATCGCGGGAGGCCTGCTCGGTGGCAGTTTCCATCGGATCGAACACCACCACTTTCACGCCTAGATCCTTCGCCAGGGCATTGAAGGAACGGTTGCCCTCCTGGGGTTCACTGAGCAGGGCCTTGAGCTGGGTGCGCTTCACTTCGGTCGACACTCTCTGCAGATCAGCAGGAGAGGGATTGAGCTCCGGCACATCCACCAGATAGTTGGCATTGAGGCCGTAGCGCTGGGCGAAGTAGGGGGCGAAATCGTGGAAAGCGATGAACGTTTTGCCGGTATAGGGCTTGAGCTGGCTGGCGATCTCGTTGTTCAGTTGTTTCAGTTGGGCTGTGTAGGCGGCTGCATTGCGCCTGTAGCCCTCAGCGCAGCTGGGGTCGGCCTTGACCAGGCCATCACGGATGGTCTCCACCTGCTGCACTGCCCGCAGCGGATCAAGCCAGATGTGGGGGTTCACCGCCCCATGGTCATGGGCCTCTGCATGGTCGTGGTCGTCGTGGTGACCAGGCTCATCGCCTTGTTCTTTCGTTTCAAGGGTGGCGACACCGCGGCTGGCATCGATCACCTCCAGCTGGGAATTGGCGGCGGTGGCCACGAGCTTGTCGAGGAAGCCCTCCATCTCCAGGCCGTTCTTCACCAGCACTCGGGCCTGGCCCAGCGCCGCCAGATCGCCGGGTTTGGCTTGAAAGTCATGGGGGCCCAGGTTGGGCGGGATCAGGGGCGTGACGATGGCGCAGTCGCCGGCCACGGCACGGGTGAACAAGGTGATCGGCAGGAAGGTGGTGACCACCTTGAAGTTTCTAGTACTCGCTGAAGGAGCAGAGGGCTGCCTGGAGGAGGCGCATCCCCCCAGCAGCGCGGCCAGGGTCAGGGAGACAAAACGAGAACGAAGGGAAAGCGGACGAGCCATGGCTTTGGCGGGAAGCGCCCAACAGACGCCAATGGTACGGGAATGAGAACCATTATCACAATTGAGGGGGTGCTCTCGCTGCCTGGGGCGGCCAGGAGCGGTTGGTTTCATTGAAAGCCGGATCCACTGGAGCTGGGCCGGCGTTCGCGCACCGGAATTGCCACAGGCCAAAGCCACCAGCGGCCGCGGTCACCACCTGCCGCCAGGTGCACCCCATCGGGCCGCCAGGCAAGGGTGGTGAACCCTTGGTCTTCCGCTTCAAGGCTCTGAAGCAGGCGGCCGCGCCGATCCCAGAGGCCCACCGTGCCATCAGCAGCGGCACTGGCCAGCAGGGTGCTACCGGGTGCGAAGGCGACCGCCTCGATGCGCTGCTGATGCCACAGCAAGGGCTCTGGCTGCCACCCCTTTGAACTGTGATTGACCTGGGTCCAGTGCACCAGCGTGTCGCCCGCTGCCGCGGCTAGCAGTGGTGCCAGACGGCCAGGCAGATCACACCAGGCCAGATGACGAACCTTGGCCGGAAAGCCGCTGAAATGCCAGGGCTTGCTACGGCAGCCCTTGGGCCAAAGCAGCAGAGAGCGATCCATCAGGCCACAGGCCAGCAGATGCCCGCTCGGCGCGAAGCTGAGCGCCAAACCGGCCGAATCGATCGCAGTGCGCAGCGGAGGTTCCGCTGGGGTGGCGACCGTGGGCTGCCAGAGAGCCACCTCGCCGTGGCAGCTGGCCGCCAGCTGGAGGCCATCTTGGCTCCAGGCCAGGGCCTGAACCGTGCCGGGCAAATCCAGGGTCTCTGGATGCCACTGACGAACGGCACCATCCCAGAGACGCACTTGGCGGCCAGCGGCCACCGCCAGCAGCAAACCCTGGGGCTGCCAGGTCGCGGCATCCAGCCAGCCAGCCCCAAGGGGAATCGGCTCGCGAGCCAGGGGACGCACTCCGGTCTCCCCCAGCTCCCAGAGCAGCAGTCCACCTGCCTGGCCGACCGCCATCAGGAACTGACCATCGGCGCTGAAGCCGATGGCGTCGAGGCTGCTGTCGCGATCTCCCCGCAGCAACTCTTCACAACCGGCGCGAAAATCGAGCAGAAGCAGCTCTCCGCCTGCACTGGCGATGGCTAGAAAGTCCCCCTTCGGTGACCAGTTCAGGGCCGTGATTGATTGCTGTAACTGGCCGCAGAGTCGTTCGCTCACCAGAGCCGCAGGCGCTGCCATCACAATCAGGCCACGCAAGCGGCGAAACCGGCGCGCAGCGCTTCTTGGTCAAGGTTGCGGCCAATGATCACAAACTCGGTGCGACGTCGTTCAACAGGTTTCCAAAGCCGATCGAAATCACCATCGAGCAACATGTGAACTGCCTGGAAGACATAACGGCGATCTTCTCCCTGGAGCTGGATGATGCCCTTCATGCGGAACAGATCAGGACCCTGCTCGGCGACCAGATCAGAAAGCCAACATCCCAGCTTCTCCAGGTCCATGGGGCGCTCCTCCACCAGGGCCAGCGACCCCACCGCATCGTCGTGCTCATGGTCGTGGTCTTCGGTGAGAAAGCCAGGATCGAGGCTGAGCGCCCGTTCTAGTTCAAAGGCTTCAACTCCCAACAACTCCTGGATGGGCACCTCTGCATTCTGACTGGTGAGCAGACGAGCCACCGGATTGATGGCCCGCACCCGCCGCTCAATGGCCTGACGCTCGACGTCGTTGACGAGATCGACTTTGTTGAGCACCAGCACATCGGCAAAGGCCAACTGCTCCTGGACTTCCTCTGCGTCCCAGTGCTGGGCGACATGTTTGAGATCCACCAGTGTCACCACGGCATCAAGCCGCAGCTGATCACGTAGATCTTCATCAACAAAAAACGTTTGGATGACCGGAGCCGGATCGGCCAGGCCAGTGGTTTCAATCACCAGGTGATCAAAGCGATCACGCCGTTTCATCAAGTTGCCGATGATCCGGATTAGATCGCCACGCACGGTGCAGCAAATACAGCCATTGTTCATCTCAAAGATCTCCTCATCCGCCTCTACTACCAGCTGGTTGTCGATTCCGACCTCGCCGAATTCATTGACGATCACCGCCACTTTCAGACCGTGCTCATGGGTGAGGATCCGATTCAGGAGAGTGGTCTTGCCGGCGCCGAGGTAACCGGTGAGCACGGTCACAGGCAGGCGCTGCGCAGCAGGAACGGGGCTGGAGAAGACCATGACGGGCAGGGGAGAGGACAGCCCCTTAAAGTGAGAATGGTTCTCATTTTAGCAGGTTGCCTGCCTGGTGTCTCCCCCATGGCTCACCATGCGCTGCAGCAAGTTGCCCAACGGCGAAAGCGTCTACGCGCCCCTAGAGCGGGATGACCATCACCTCACTTGTGTCAGCTGCGGCCTCAGCAAGGTGCTGCTACAGGGATTCAAACCCCTGTTTCACACCTTCGAGATTCACGGCCTCTGCCGAGGCGGGTCTGCGTGCGAAAGACGGATCTGCGTGCAAAAGAAGAGGATGGTGGGTCACGTCCAGCCACGATGGTCGATTCGGTTCCCCAGTTCACACCTGATCGGGCAGCGGCGCAAACCGCGCGCGCCATCGCCCTGCAGATGATCGAGCAGCGAGGTCGTGGTGCGCTGCTGGTGGTTGCCGCCCGGGTCGATGCCGCCCGGGAGCGCTTGCTGCAGGCGGTGTCGCAACAAACCAGCGGCCCCGAAGGCCAGCCTGTCGATCCCGCTCTGCGGGACTACATCCTGCTGATCACGATCCTGGTGGCCTTCCTGGAGGCCGCCGCCCAGCAGCTGCGGCCCCAGCCGCCTGCGGTGGTGATGGGCTTTGGGGGGATTCAGTCGCCACGCTCGGAGCCTGATGAGCCCGCCTGATGCGCTGCCGCCCTGGCGCGCCCTTCTGAGGAGCGCCCGCGAGCGTGAGGGGCGCTCGCCCCAGGCCCGCTGGCTGCAGCTGGCCACGGTGGCAGGCGATGGCACGCCAAGAGTGCGCACTCTGGTGTTCCGGGGCTGGGCTGGGTCCACAGCGTTGGATCTACTCACCGATGGCCGCAGTGCCAAGCCAGCCGAGCTGGCCCATCAGCCTGCCGTGGAATTGTGGTGGGTACTGCCCCGTGCCCGCTCGCAGTTCCGCCTACGCGGCAGCCTGCAGACCTTGCCGCCTGAACAGGATCAGAGCGAGCGCGAACGCCACTGGCAGATGCTCTCGCCCGGTGGGCGCTCCCTCTGGGGATGGCCCCCGCCCGGGGAGCCCTTCGACCCTGAGGCAGCTTTCCCCGAGCAGCTTCCAGATGGAACGCCAATGCCGGATCACTTCCAGCTGCTGCGCATCGCCCTGAGCCAGGTGGAACTGTTGGAGCTCACCGGCCATCCCCACCGCCGCCGGTGCTGGAGAGAGGCCATGGGCTGGGTAGAGGAGGCTT
>CAIZOZ010000187.1 GCA_903934745.1 uncultured cyanobacterium | reverse complement strand
TCCCAGACATCCATGGTCAGCAGGGCCTTCTGACCGTGGGCCAGGGGCAGGTCGGCAGTGGCGGTTTTGGTGATCTTGAGCGTGCCGCCATCCAGCACCAGCCAGGCCCAGCCACTGCCGAACTGGGTGGCGCCGGCGGTCGTGAACTGCTCCTTGAAGGCGTCGAAGCTGCCGAAGTCGGCATCAATTTTTGCGGCCAGATCACCGGTGGGGGCGCCACCGCCACCGGCCTTGATGCACTGCCAGTAGAAGCTGTGGTTCCAGACCTGGGCGGCGTTATTGAAGATGCCGGCCTTGGCGGCGTCACCGGCCACGGCGGTGACGGTGTCCTCGAGGCTCTTGCCTTCAAGGTCGGTGCCGGCCACCAGGTTGTTGAGGTTGGTCACGTAGGCGGCGTGGTGCTTGCCGTGGTGAAACTCGAGGGTGGAGCGGGAGATGTGGGGCTCGAGCGCGTCGAGGTCGTAGGGCAGCGCGGGCAGCTGGTGAGCCATGGGGGTTGGTGAAGGGGCGTATGGGAAAGAAAGGGGGCAACTCGATGCCGCAGGCATCGGGTCATCACTGGCACAACCTGACCCTGAACGGCTTGGGCCTGGGCAGATTGGCCTCAGAGCAAGAGGTCACTGGCCAGTGGAGCCGAGGGCCAGGGGAATAGCCAGCCAGGGGACAATCCCAGCGCTGTGATCCTAACGATCACGGCCATCGGGGTGACCAAGCCGCCACCAGGCCGCGGTTCAGCCCCCGACAGCCAGCAGTGCCACCTCGAAGATCAAGGTGGCATTGGGTGGGATGGCACCACCAGCGCCACGCTCGCCGTAGGCCAGGTCGGGGGGAATCACCAACCGGCGCTTACCGCCCACCTTCATGCCAGCCACGCCCTCATCCCAGCCCTTGATCACCCGACCACCGCCGAGGGGAAAGCTGAAGGGGCCGCGGCCATAGCTGCTGTCGAACTCCTTGCCATTGGTGAGGGTGCCCCGGTAGTTCACCGACACCGTCTGGCCGCTGACCGCTTCGGCGCCGCTGCCCACCACCAGGTCGGTGATGCGCAGACCGCTGGAAGTGACGGTTTCCTTGGGAGCTTCCATGGCACCTCCGAGAGCGGAAGCGCCGCCCTGGGCGATCGCTTCGCCGTTGCTGTCGTTGCTGGAGGCCATGGTGAAAAGACGGGGGTTGGTGTCGTCAGGATCGAGTTCCAGCGGAGCCACCACGGTGGCGAGGCTGGCTGGGGTGATGGCGCTGCCGGAGGGCGGTTGAGCGATGGCGGCGCCCGCAGGGCGGACGATCGCCGCAGCACTCGTGGCCGCAGCCTCCGCGGCCGGCAGCAGCGCCGATGGGGCCACCAGCTGGCTGACAAACGCCACGAACAGACAGGCCACACAGACTGCCGAACTGATCAGGATGTCGCGCATGGCCGCAGAACTGCTGGCGCTGATTCTTGCAGCCCCGCGGCTGAGGCCGCAGGGCCAGCTGGCTCAGTCAGGGGGCAGATCCTCATCGGAGACACCGGCAAGCGCGCCATCCAACCAGCCCTGACCACCGCGCTGGCGGATCAGCCGCTCCAATCGGTCCAGCCGGCCCCGCAACTCATCCACTTCGCGCTGACGGGCCAGGCCCAGATCCTGCAGGAGATCATCGCGATTGCGCTCCAGCTGGCGCTCAGCCTGCTGTTCGAGCTCCGGGCTCTCTCCCCGGAGCGCCTTGAGCACGTCGTCAACCAGGGCCGCGGCGTGGCTGGGATCGACCTTGCCACTGCTGACCCATTCCTGGCTCACATAACGCAGCCGATCGGTCACCAGTGAGGTGGTGCCGAGACCGCGCAGCAGCAGCATCTGCAGCAGATTGCCCTGATCCATGGCTTGGGATCCTCCGGAGAAGCTGGTGGGTGGATGCCCCGAAGGGGCTTGCTGAGAGGTTGGCGCTTCCTAGGCTCCTCGGCCATGGGCAATGACCGTCGCCTCTGGGGAGTCAGCATCTGCGGCGCCGGATTGCTGGCGGGCCTGTCCCTGGCGCCCCTGGGGCTACCGCCCCTGCTGTGGCCGGCCCTGGCCCTGCTCTGGGCCCTCGCCGGCTCACCGCCTCCAGGCCTGGGACGCGGCCGCTGGCCGCTGCTGGCGGCTGGCCTCTGGGGACTGGTGGCGGTGCTGGTGAGCCATCGCTGGTTGCTGTGGCTCCATCCGCTCGACTGGATCGGGGTGCCACCACCGCTGAGCCTGCCGATCTGCCTGGCCCTCTGGCTCGGCTGCGGCCTGCTCGGCGGTGCTCTGGTGGCCCTGTGGCTGGCCTTGATACGCCGACTCGATGCCAGTCGCTTCAGCACCGCCCTGATCGGCTCGCTGCTCTGGGGGCTGGCGGAGGTGCAACTGGCCCGTGGTCCCCTGTTCTGGTTCGGCCTCGGTTCCTCAGCCCTGCCGGGGGATCGGCTCCTGGCGGGGGTGGCGGCCCTGGCGGGCGCCGGCGCCGTGGCGGCCCTGCAGCTGCTGATCGCCTGGTGCCTCTGGCGGGCCCTGGTGCCGATCCCCGGTCGGCGCCGCTGGCTGCTGGCGGGACTGGCCCTGGTGGCGGCCGCCCATCTGGCCGGGGCCAGTGCCCTGGCAGCGATCGCCCCGCAGGCCGGAGCGACGGAGCGGCTGCTGGTGCTGCAGCCAGCCATCCCCACCCGCCACAAGTTCGAACCGCGGCAACAGCAGGCCCTGCTGCGCTTTCTGGCGGCGGCCCAGCGCCGCACGGCAACCGCCGCAAGCCACGGCGAGGGCTCGGCAGGATCCACGGGCCTGGGACGTGATGATCTCAAAGCCAGCGCCGAAGCTGGCGTCTTGCAGGGTGCCGCGGCCGCGGCCGCGAGCGTGCCGCAGGAGCTGGTGCCGCAGGACACGGCGATGGGCGGCGTCAGCAGCCTGGTGCTGCCGGAGGGTTCCCTCGCCCTGGGCCAGCCCCTGCCCGAGGTCGCAGGCGTCGAGGTGCTCAGCGGTGGGTTCCGCCAGCAAGGCGAAGGCCAGCGCAGCAGCCTGCTGCGCTTTGATCCTGGCCAGCGGCTGGCCAGCGGCTGGGTGGACAAGCACCGGCTCGTGCCCCTGGGCGAATGGGTGCCGCTGTCGGGGTTGTGGCGCTGGGGAGGGCTCTCGGCGGTGGGAGGCCTGGAACCGGGACCCGCTTCACGCCTGCTGGCCCGTCCGGCCGGACCGGTGGCGGTGGCCATCTGCTACGAGCTCTCGGATGGGGCGGCCCTGGCCGCCGCCAGTCGCGCCGGGGCTGGCTGGCTGCTCGCCAGTGCCAACCTCGATCCCTATCCACTGCTGTTGCAGCAGCAGTTCAAGGCCCTGGCCCAGTTGCGGGCGATCGAAACCGGACGCTGGCTGGTCAGTGCCGCCAACACCGGGCCCAGCCTGTTGATCGATGCCCGCGGCCGTCTGCGCGATCAGTTACCGCCGGGATTGCGGCGCAGCGGCCTGATGCAGCTGCAGCGGCTCTCGGCCCTGACCCCCTACGCCCGCTGGGGGGAGTGGCCCCTGCTGCTGCTGTTCGGGGCCGCGCTGAGCGCGCGCCGGTTCGAGCGGCGCCCGTTGCGCTGATGGAGCGCCGACGCCCGAGTTGGCGGTGACGATCGCGGTCTGAGCTGCTGCCCCTGGCAGCGACCGCTAGAACCCCTCCAGGCTCGGGGGTCGCCATGGGAGAGGTGCTGGACGTGATTGCTGGAGCTCTGCGCTTTCAGGCCGCCGCCTATCTCAGCAGCGAAGCCATCGGCCCGCTAAGCCGCATCGGCCTCGGCATCGCCCTGCTGGCGGGTCTGTCGCAGGCGGTGGGCCAGGCCTTCATCCTGTTCGTCAACCAGGTGCGGCCGCTGCGCTTCGCGATCAGCCTGGTGGTGGAAGCGCTGCTGTTTCTGAGTGGCTTTCTCGTCTGGGCCACCAGCACCTGGCTGGTGGCCTGGCTGGTATTCGGGGCGAGGGTGCCCGTGCTGGTGCTGATCCGGGCCCTCGGCATCGCCCATGCGCCCCAGCTGCTCGCCTTCCTCGGCGCCCTTCCCTACCTGGGCGTACCGATCCTCACCCTGCTGTCCCTGTGGACTGCCATCGGCTTTGTGGTCGGTGTGATTGCCGTCACCGACCTGTCGGTCTGGGCGGCCTTCGGCAGCCTGGTGGTGGGCTGGTGGCTCACCAATGCGTTGCAACGCACCGCCGGCCAGCCGGTGATGAACCTGGGTCGCGCCTTGCTGGATCGAGCCGCCGGCGTGCCGCTGATCAATGACGGTCAGCGCCTGGAACGCATGCTGCGCAGCGGTCAGCTGGGCTCTGGACCGACAACTCTGAAGCCCTTCGATCGCTCCCCTCGCCGCTGAGCTCATGCCACGTCGTCGTCGCCTGCTGCTGCTGCTCCTTCTCCTGGGGCTGGTGGCCTTGGCGTTGCTGCCGGAGGCCGGGCTGCTGCTGCAGCTGGCCTACACCGCCCTGCATCAGAGCTTCGGCCTGGCGATCGATCTGATCTCCGTGGGTCTGCTGCTGTTGCTGGTGAGCGCCTTCTTCGCTCCCCTCGAAGCCCTGGGCTGGTGGGCCGGTTGGTTCGGCGACGAACTGCGTCCCCCCAGCAGTGTCGGAGCGCTGGCGTCGCCGGTCGGTACGGAACAGCCGGTGCGCCGCTGGGTGGTCTACCTCGATGGCATCGGCCAGGCCTCGATGCAGGCCCTGCCGGAGGGGGAAGACTTCCTGCGCCAACTGGACGAGCGCCTGCCCGCTGACATCGCGATCGTGCGCGGGATCATGCCCTACTCGGTGGTCAATCAGCCGCTGACCGAGGGCCGCTGGCTGGGGCAGTTCTGGCGCTGGGTGGATCGGTTGCGCATCCGCCATCCCCAGGCCCTGCTCGGGGCGGTGATCAATCTGCGCAACATCCTGGTGGTGGCGGTGTCGGCGGACCAGCGCTACGGCCCGATCTTCAACCAGGGCATGGCCCAGGTGATCACCGACAGCCTGCTGGCCAATGGCTATGGGCCCGGCAGCGGCACACCGGTGACCCTGCTGGGCTTCAGCGGCGGCGGTCAGATCTCGCTCGGGGCCCTGCCCCACCTGCGCCGGGTGCTGCAGGCGCCGGTGGAGGTGATCTCGCTCGGTGGCGTCTTCGCCGGCAGCAATCAGATCCTGGCGGCCGAGCATCTCTTCCACCTGGTGGGCGAGCGCGACCGGGTGGAACGCCTCGGCCCGCTGGCCTTCCCCGGCCGCTGGCGCCTGCAGCCGTTCTCCTACTGGAACCGGGCGCGGCGGCGCGGCAAGGTGAGCCTGATCTCGCTTGGCCCGGTGGGCCATGAACTGCCCGGCGGCATTCTCGACGCGAAGGCCTTGCTGAGCGATGGTCGCAGCCATCTGCGGCAGACCATCGACCTGGTGAGTGCCATCCTCACCGAGCTGAAACCGGCGGAGCTGCGGGGCCCGCGGGAACCGAACAACTACCTGCGCTACCAGGCCAACAGCTGGCATCGGCTCGACCCGAACCGGGATGGCGGCCCGTTGCCATCCCCCGCCCTGCGTCCCCTGGACGCCTGGATCGGCCGGCTGATCCTGCCGCTGGCCAGCGAGCGCTGGGGGGGCGTGTGGTTTGAGGTGATCCACACGCCGGCGGGCTGGAGCCAGCTGCAGGGGCAGCGGCTGCGGCTCGATTGGCACGATCCGCTGCTGGCCTCCCTGGCCATGGACGTGCATTTCAGCGATGAGGCCCTGCAGAGCGTCGCCGATGGCGGCGTGCATCCGCTGCGACTCAACCACTGGCGCCAGGTGACGCCGCTGGAATCGCTCGCCGGCGCCCGTCCCCAGGACGACCAGCTGGTGCGACTGCCCGCCCCGGTGCGGGTGCTGCCGGAAGCCCCAGGTCGCGCCGCCGCCGGCACCAGTGAGGGCCCGCGGCTGCAGATTCACGATGAACCCCTGCAGACCACCGGCACGGCGGTGGCCCTGGTGCGTTTCGAAGCCCCAGCCGCACCGGAATCTGCGGCCTGCCCCTGGACGGGGGTGACGTTCGCGGCGAGCACGGGCCGGTTTGAGGGGCCACGCCTGCGGCTGCGGCTGCCGGTGCCGGTGCTGAACAGCGAGGGCATCGCCCCGGCCACCAGCCGCGGCCTGGCGACGGCGCCAACCAACAGCAGTGGCTGGTACGTCAGTGGCGTGCCCGATGGCACGGGTGGCTTCGTGGTGCAGGCGATGCTGCCGCGCAGCCTGCAGCGCTTTGCCCCCGAGCGGGTGATCTGCGGCCAGCGCCGCGCCTGGGACTACGTCAAACGTCAGGCCTGGCACCAGCCCCAGGCGGGTAGCGCCAGCGCGGTGCTGGTGACGGGCCGGCCGCTGACCGAGCCGGAGGCCCTGGCGGAATGGCAGCCCGGCGATCGCTTGCTGGTGCTGCATGTCTTCGGCGGCATCGGCGGCCAGCAGCGCGAAGCGGCCCTGGCCAGCGGCCTCTGCACGGGCCATTTCGCCTACGGCGTCGCCACCCTCGAAACCGAGCCGCTCTCAGGAGAGCTGGGCTTGGCGCTCACCTACCGGCAGGTCTACGCCCACAACCCCGACGGCATCATTGCCGGGGCCCAGGATCGCTGGCGCTACCTGGGCGATCGCCAGTGGGGCTGGCTGGGCACGCGCCCGATAGCCGACATCCTCGTGCGCTTCCCACCGCTGACGGCCAGCTACGACGTGCAGGGCCATGAACGATCGCTACTGCGGGATTTCGAGCGCCAGCTGGCGGCAATGACGGCCCGCTATCGCCTCGGTGACGGCACCGGCGCCACCTTTGTCGGACCGGCCAACAACTGCTCCCAGGATTCCAACCAGGCCCTGTTCGCCGCCATCCAGGGACTGCAGCGGGAACTGCGCCAGCTGGATCAACGCGCCCTGCGGGACTGGCAGCAGCAGGATCCGGCCCAGGCGCAGCGGCTGCGGCAGCTGCTGCGCCTGGAGCGGGAATTGCGGCGCGCCCTGCTGCCCTTTGCCGGCCTGCGGCCCGACTGGCAGCGCCCTGGCGAGGTGCTGGGCACCAGCCTGGAGGATCGACCGCTGGACAACCTGCTGCGGGGCCTGGGCAGTTGGCGCGCCCTGCTGCCGAGGATGGCCAGCGACACCGTGATCAAGGTGTTGCTGCGGCATGGGGCCTCGGCGCTGGTGCTGCGCGCCAACCAGTTGGGTGGTGACCATCCGGAAATCGAGCCCGTGGCGCCGCTGACCCTGGGTTGGTGACCATCGCGCTGCTTACGATGGCGTCAGGAGCCTGCGAGAACGACCTCCCGTTCCAGTCACCCGATCGCCGATGCCAGTCGATCCCATCGCCGATCCCAGAGCTGATCCCAAAGCTGAGCGCTGGATCCAGGTGGGCAGTTCGATCGCGCCCGACACCACTGAAGCGATCGCGGAAGCGCTGGCTCCGATCTGCGCCGCCGGCGAGCCCAAGCTGGTGCTGTTGTTCTGCTCCCCCATCCACGATCTCGCCCTGGCGGCGGCTCTGGTGGCCGATCAAATCGGCGAATCCGGCTTGATCGGCTGCTCCACTGCCGGAGAACTCGCCCCGGATCGCTCCAGTGGCGGGGGGCTGGCGATCTGGGCCCTCGGCGGGCCTGGCTTCTCAGTTGCCACCGGCCTGGGCCAGGGCAGTGCCGCAGGTCTGCGCCAGGCGGCCAGCGATGCCGCCCATTGCCTGGATGGCCTGCAGCGCCGCGCCCACACCGTGCTGGTGGTGCTCGCCGACGGCCTCTGTGGCGATCAGATGGAAGTGGTGCGGGGGGCCTACGACGTGGCCGGTGTGGACGTGCCGCTGGTGGGGGGCTGCGCTGGCGACGACATGGCCATGCAGGCCACCCAGCAGATCTTCGGTCGCCAGGTGCTGCACAACGCGGTGGTGGCGGCGGCGATCAGCTCCGATGCCCCCCTGGGCATCGGCGTCTCCCATTGCTGGGAGCCGCTGGGGGAGCCGATGCTGGTGACCAGCAGCACCGGCAACGCGGTGTCCACCCTGGAAGACCAGCCGGCGCTGGATGTCTACCTCGACGCCTTCGATGCACCGGAGGACGTGCGCCGCGATCCGGATCTATTTGCCAACTGGGCCACCACCCGCCCCCTCGGGATCCGACGTCGGGATCGCATCGAGATCCGCTATGTCTCCGGCGGCGACTTCAAGACCCGGCGACTGCTGACGATCGCCGAGGTGCCCCAGGGTGGACTGGCGTTTCTGATGCAGGGCGATTCCCACTCGGTGCTGGAGGCCACCCACACGGCCTGCCAGATGGCCTGTGAAGGTCTGGCTGGCGCCCCCCTGCGGGGAATGTTGCTGTTCGATTGCGTAGCGCGGCGATCCGTTCTGCAGGACGCACGCATTCATGAGGAGATCCAGCGGATCAATTCGGTACGCGGTGATCTACCGGTGGGTGGCTTTTACACCTATGGCGAAATTGCCCGCACCAAGGGTGCAGGTGGCTTTCACAACCAGACCTTGGTGGCCCTCGCCTTGGCATGAACGAAGTTCCCTGGTCGCTGCACCTGCTCTCGGAAGTGCTCGCCGCCTTCTCGGTGGAAGATCCCAACGCTTTGCGCAACGTGATCAATCGCGTCGCCGAGGCGGTGGATGCGGAAGTGGTGGCGATCCTCCGCCAGGGCACGATCAGCCTCTGCATCGGGCTCAGCGCCGCCGAGCAGCCGTTGTTGATCGCCCACGCCCAGGACCATCCCGCCAGCATCCAACTGTCCTCTGGCCAACTGCAGACTTACTGGGCACCGATGGGCGAAGGGGCGCTGCTGGTGGTGGGCCGCCTCAACGAGGGATTCAACCTGGAGGAACGATCCCTGCTGCGGGCGATGGGACGCAGCATCCAGCTCAGTGCCCAGGTGCTGCAAGCGCTGACAGCGGAGCGGGAGGCCAAGGACGCCGCCCTGCGGCAGGCCACCCACGACACCATGACCGGTCTGCCCAGCCGCAGCCTGGTGCTGGAGCGGCTGGAAACCCTGCTCTCCGCTGCCGTCGCCGACGATCGGCTGGCGACGGTGCTGTTTGTCGACATCGATCGGTTCAAGCAGATCAACGATGTGCACGGCCATGCCTCCGGTGACCAGTTCCTGATTGCCGTGGCGAATGTGTTGCGCAGCGTCGTGCGCAGTGACGACCTGGTGGGGCGGCTTTCCGGCGATGAATTCGTCGTCGTCACCCGCACCGCCACACGCCAGGACGCGGAATCGTTAGCAGCCCGCATCATCGAGCGGGTCAGTCGGCCCCTGCTGCTGGCCGGCAAGCTGGTGAGCCATTCGCCCTCGATCGGCATCGCCATTGCGATGGCTGGTGACAGCGCCGAAACCCTGATCGAAAACGCCGACCTGGCGATGTATCGCGCCAAAGATCAGGGCCGCGGTTGCTACGCCTGTTACGACCGCACGATGCGGCTGGAAGCCCAGCACCGGGCGGCCGTGGAGGCCGATCTACGCCGCGGCGTGCGCCAAGGTGAGATTCTTCCTTACCTGCAGCCGATCGTCACCCTGCCAGACGGCCGACTCGTGGGTTTCGAGGCCCTGGCCCGCTGGCAGCATCCACGGCGCGGGCTGCTGGAACCAAGGGAGTTCATCAGCGTGGCGGAGGACACCGGCCTGATCGTCGAGATCGACACGCTGATCATCAAGGAAGCGTGCACCATCGTGGGCAGCTGGCGGACACACCATCCGGAGCAACCGCTGCGGTTGTCTGTGAACGTCTCAGCACGCACCTTTGTCGATCCAGCTCTACCCGATTGTGTGGCACGGGCCTTGCAGTGCTCCGGTCTTGAACCTGAGAACCTCTACATTGAAATCACCGAAACCATGCTGGTGGAAGACATCGAGTCGACCACCCTGGTGGTGGACCGGCTCAAACAACTCGGCGTCCGGCTGGCGATTGACGACTTCGGCACGGGCTACTCGTCGTTGCTCTATCTCAAGCGCTTCCCGGTCGGCATTCTCAAGATCGATCGCTCCTTCATTGATGGGCTGGGGGTGGATCGGGAGGATGAGGTGATTGTCAAGGCCGTGATCGGGGTCGCCCGAGCCCTGGACATCGACCTGGTGGCCGAAGGGGTGGAAACCAAGCGGCAACTGGAGATGCTCACGGACCTGGGTTGCGATTACGTGCAGGGCTATCTGTTCGGACGACCCTGCGATGCCAGCACCGCCGCAGAGCTGCTGAACCACCAGGGAGGCCTGGTCAGTTCGGGCCTCTGAGCCTGGGATTGAATCGCTCGCGCACCATGGCCGGCGGGTTGGGCATCAGGGCAAGGCCCCGGGGCGGCCGAAGAGATGGCCCTGGCCCCAGAGACAACCCAGCGCCTGCAGGGCGAGGCGTTGGCTGTCGGTTTCGATGCCTTCGGCCACCACCTCCAGGCCCAGGTCGCGACCGAGGTGAATCATCGAAGCGATCATGCACTCAAGGCGACTGTCACAGCCGAGTGCTGCGGTGAAGTAGCGGTCAATCTTGATACCATCAATCGGCAATCTAGCAAGCCTGGAGAGACTTGAATAGCCGGTGCCGAAGTCATCGAGATGCACGCGAACCCCGTTATGGCGCAAGCTTGTCAACTCCTGGATGCAGCGGCTGGAATCCTGGAGGATCTTGGTTTCGGTAATTTCAAGCACCAGCCGACCTGGATTGATGGCCATGGCCTCGATTCGTTCCAGCAGATCGGCGGCGAATCCCGTCTGCTCAAGTTGCAACGGACTGACATTGATCGCCAGACTCCAGTGATCGGGACGCTGAGGATGGTGCTGCAGCACGCTCAGCGCCTCGCTGATCACCCAGCTGCCGAGTTCGATCACCATGCCGGTGCGCTCCGCTTCGACAATCAACATTTCGGAATCGATCGGCAGCCCCTGCTCCGGTTGCAGTCTCACCAAGGCTTCGTGACCCAGGATTATGGCGCTACCATCCGGGGGGCTGCCCTTGAGGGAAACAATTGGCTGGTAGGCCAGCGTGAGTTTTTGATGGAGAATCGCCAGGCGTAATTCCTGGTGCACCCTGCAACTGGAGCGAAAGTGGGCTTCGATGCTGGCATCGTGCAGGGCCAGTGATTCGGTCGCGCTGCGTTTGGCGTGATACATGGCAACATCAGCCTGCCGCAATAACTCATCGCCATCGGCCGAGGGGTCGCTGGTCACCATGATGCCGACGCTCATCGTGGGTTCAAAGCGTTGACCATGCAGCAGCCAGGGAGCGGCGATGTGCTGCTGCAGCATGCGGGCGATCGCGATCGCTTCGCTGCCATCGCGGATCCAACCGGTGAGCACCACGAACTCATCACCGCCCAGGCGTGACACCGTGGCTTCAGCGGGCAGGGCCTCCTGCAAGCGCCGACTGATTTCAATCAACAGATCATCGCCAACCTGATGGCCGTGCATGTCGTTGACGTCCTTGAAATGGTCGAGATCGCAGAACAGAACTCCGATCTGGCCACCTCGTTCCCGCAGCCGTCCCAGGGCCAGATCCAGCCGCTCGCGCAGGCCACGGCGATTCGGCAGTCCGGTGACGGGGCATTCGCGCACCAGATTGGCGAGCAGCAGCTGTTGTTGTTGCAGTTCCCGATTGAGGCGATCGCTGTGCTGACGTTGCTGTTCGATCCGCTCGGCCGTGGCCTGCAGCTCCTGATTGGAGATGCGGGTGCTGATATCGCGGATACAGAAGATCACCGGGGCGGGCACTTCGGTTTCCACCGGCCGCCATTCAATCTCGCAGGCTTTCAGTGGCTGGCGTTGCAGCAGCACCGTGGTGGCTCCAGCGATCTGGGAGATGCTGGCGAGCACGGCTTCGGCCAGCACAGGATCACCCTGATGATCCAGGGGTAACAGGGAAAGGATCGGATGGCCGAGGCTGCGCATCCGCGGCTGATCGATGAAACGATCGAACGAACGGTTGCACCACAGCACCAGCCCCTGGTGATCGGTGATCACCAGGGCATCGCTGATCGCGCTGAGGGCCGTTTCCAGGCGGCCGAGAATGCACCTCAGCTCAAGGATGATCGGCTGCTCATTCACCTCCGGGATCATGGAGCTCACGCCTCGGCCGGGGTGCCTTGGGGCAACGGAGTCAGCGTTGCGCCGAACAACCAGCGCTCGTGCTGTTTCTCCGCAATGATGAAGTGCTCAGACACGATCTCCGAGCCGTCCTGGCAGATGGTTTTCAAGCGCAGGGGATGGGCCAGGATCGTGGAGGTTTCGCTGGCCTGGAAGCGGGAGAAACCCAGCTGATGGGACATCCGGAAGGCTTCCGGCAGAATCACACTCAGGGGCTGGCCCCGCAGCTGCGTTTCGCTCCAGCCGTAGATCTGCTCAAAAGCGGCGTTGATCGCCACGATGAGGCCGT
>CAIZOZ010000186.1 GCA_903934745.1 uncultured cyanobacterium | reverse complement strand
TGGCCAGCATTCAGCGGGTGTTCATCGGTTTTGCTTTGTCGGCGGGGTTGGCCTTACCGATGGGCATCGCCATGGGGTCCAATCTCACCATTTGTCGCTTGCTGGAGCCACTGATGGCCCTGATCCGCTATATGCCGGCTCCGGCGTTCATTCCGCTCCTGATCATCTATTTCGGCCTTGAGGAGCTGCCGAAGGTGTTGCTTATTTTTATTGGCACCTTCTTCTTTAACACACTGATGATCATGGATGCGGTCAAGTTCGTGCCCTCTGAACTTGTCGAAACTGCGCTCACTCTTGGTGGCCGGGGATTGCCAATCTTGACCCGGGTCGTCGCTCCCTACATCGCCCCCCAGGTGTTCGATACCTACCGCATCAACATGGCATCAGCCTGGAATCTGGTGATCGTGGCTGAACTGGTGGCGGCCAATGAGGGCCTGGGTAAGCGCATCAGCCTGGCTCAGAGATTTTTGCGTACAGACGACATCTTCGTCGGCTTGATTGTGATTGGCTTGGTTGGATTGACGATCGATCTTGGCTTCCGTTTCTTGATGCGTAAGGCCTGCGCCTGGGCAAACTGAGCAATCCCCCCGATGCACCTAAAAGTTTCAGCTGTTTGCAAGAGCTATGGTTATGGATCCAATGCCAAGCAGGTATTGGATTCGATCAATCTGGATCTTTACTCCGGCCAGTTCCTGGCTTTGGTGGGCAGTTCTGGTTCCGGTAAATCGACGATCATGCGGCTGATCGCTGGTCTTGATCGTCCCAGCTCTGGTGAGATCCGCTTCGATGGCCAGCTGGTGCGTGGGCCTGGCGCCGATCGCGGCATGGTGTTTCAGAAGTACAGCCTTTATCCCTGGCTTACAGCCGCCGAGAATGTGGCCTTCGGCATGGAGCTGCAGGGCAGGAACCGTGCCGAGATCCGTGAACGTACGGCCTACTTCCTCGAAGTTGTGGACCTGGTGGATTCAGCTCGCTTGTTGCCACGTGAACTCTCCGGTGGCATGCAGCAGCGGGTGGCGATGGCCAGGGCCCTGGCGGCCGAACCCAAGCTGTTGCTGCTGGATGAGCCCTTCGGTGCCCTCGATCTGCAGATCCGCGAATCGATGCAGGAGTTTCTCTATCAGCTATGGCAACGTACCGGCCTGGCGGCCCTGTTGATCACCCACGATCTTGAAGAGGCCATGCTCCTGGCCCAGACGGTGCACATCCTGGCGCCCCGTCCCGGCCGGATCGTGCGCAGCATCGAGCTGCCGTCCGATCGCTCCAATCTGGCCCATCTGCGCGTGTCGCCCGCCTTCCTGGAGTTGCGCGAAGATCTCGCCCGTACGCTGCGTAGCCTGGATGGGGCCCTGGTGTCTTGAGCAAGCCGGCCCCTGCTGAGCGGCGGTCGTTTCTGGCCGCTGAGCTTTACAACTCTGCCGCTGTCGCCGCCCGCGAGCGCAGCCACTGGAGTGAGCGTTTCTGGCATCCCCTGTTGCCCCAGAGCCTGTTGCCCGAGGGCCAGGTGCGGGCGCTGGAGCTGCTTGGAGTGCCGCTGTTGCTCACCCATGAGCCGGGGGCAGCGCCCCGGGCCTTCCTCAACCGCTGTCCCCATCGCGGCATGGCCTTTCTGGAGCCTGGGGAGGCGGCCTTCGCCTGTCGCCGCCTGATCTGCCCATACCACGGCTGGAGCTATGAGCTGGACGGGCAGCTGCGGGCCGCCGCCCGTGAACAGGAGTTCCTCGAGCCGTTCGAGCGCGGCGACTGGTCGCTGCAGACGTTGCCGGTGCAGGTGTGTGCCGGTCTGATCTGGGTGGCCCTGACACCAGAGCCGTTGCCGCTCGAGCAGCAGCTGGATCTGGTGCTGGCCGAGGCCGGCCCGCTGCTGGAGCGACCCAGGGTCCTGCTGGGCCATCGCCGCCGCCGTCTGGCCTGCGACTGGAAACTGGCCCACGACAACACCCTCGACGACTACCACGTCGCCATTGCCCATCCCACCACCTTGCATCGCGATCAGGGCCCGGTGCACCTCTACCGCTATCGCTTTGGTCGCTTCGCCAATCTGTTGGCCACACCGGTTCCCGTCGCCAGGTCGGCCCACCGCGCCAGCGCCGGCGATCGCCGCAGCGATCCAGACAGCCCTGCGGCGGCCGAGTTCCTCACCTTCGGCCTGCCCCCCTGGACCCATCTGCTGTTCTGGCCCGATGGCCGGCTGGCTGTGCTGGGCTTTCTGCCCGAGGGGCCGGGCCAGTGCCTGCTGGAGCTATGGCTGCTGGGAGATCCAGTCCAGCAGGCCGCTGGCGAGGCGCTGTTGGCTGAGCTGGAGGCCTTCTTGCTGGAGGATCAACGTCTGGTGGAATCGGCCCAGCGCGGCTATAGCTCGGGTCGTTCTGCCCTGGCTGCCGATTCCCGCGGCGACAGCTGGCCGTTCAAGCCCGGCCCGGCTCACCGGCTGGAGCAACGGATCCTGCACCATCAGGCCCTCTACCGCCAGCTGCTGGGCTTCGCTTGAGATGTCTGGCGGTCAGGGGTGCTCTGCCCTGCGGCGCGCAGCCCCTCTGCTGGCAGCCCTGTTGCTGGCAGCGCTGCTGCTGGCAGCCCTGCTGCCTGCCGCAGGTTCCTGGGACGGGCTGAACCAAGGTCTCAGCACGCCAATGGGATAGCCCTGGGGAGCTGAACTGGATCTGCCGTGGGAGGTAGCTGGGCACCTTCCGATTGGTGCCCCGCTTGCCAGAGCCGACGCTGCTGCGTTGACCAGAGGGGCGGTGGTGCGTTTGGTGGGCCGGGCAGTTCAGCCGGCATTCAGCTCGATTTCGCCAGGAATCTCCAGCAATTCCGGCTGGATATTCAGGTAGACGGCCTCTTTGAACAGGGCCTGCTTGGCTTCGGCATCGCCGTTGCGCACCGCCTCGGCGAAGCGCAGTCGCAGGGACTCAATCAGGGCCTGGCGTCGTGGGGCGTCGCTGCTCATGGCGTCAGTTTATCGGCAGTGGCGGCGGGCAACAGCCGCGAGGTCGGCGGCCCGGTCTGGGTCGGAAAGCGAGGCAGACCGCTGGGCTCGGCACGCGCCCAGCCCCGCTTCAGCGCTGAGCGGACCCTGGGTTCACCAGAGGCCCATGAACGGCCAGTCGTCATCTTCGTCATCGAAGGAGTCGAACTGCCAGTGCACGTCGTCACCGCCGCCGGCTTTGGGTGGCTTGGGGGGACCGCTGAGCGTTTCCGGGGTCAGGCCAGGACTGGGCAGCACCTGGCAGGGGCAACGGCAGGCACCATCGGGGCCCAGGTAGCCCACCGTGGGTTGGGCGCAGCCGCACTCGCAGGCCTGGGCCCGGGCGCGAGGCGGTACGGCAGTGAGGCCGAGGCTCACCACGAACGCCCCCAGGGCGAGGCCGATTGCGGAATAACGGGAACGCATGACTCAAGTCTTCGGACTCCAGTCTGCACTGCCTGGGCCTGTGGACTATCTGGCCCTGTCGACAGTCCGGCCCTGTGCGGCGGGCGTCGCCTTGAGCGCGTCCCCCGGCTTAGGGACTGAGTGCAGCACCGACAGCTGTTGGCTTGGCTTGTCTTGTCAGGCCAGACTCCCCTTGACCCTATGAGCAGCTCAAGGAACCAGGCCCATTCGTGAATCCCAAGCCAAACAAGCAGACACCAATGTCCACGCATCGCATGGCTGCCAGATGGCCTCTCACGCTCTGGCTGCTGACAGGAGCGGTTTTGTCGATGATTTTATTTGCCGGCTACTACGCGGCTACTCCCTGGGCGGATGACTGGATCTTCATCGGACGATCAGAGACCTTGGCCGCTGCGATCAGTTCGATCTTTCAACGACTGGTGACCTGGAGCCCAAGGCCAGGCTCGGAGCCAACCATCTTTGGTTGTTTAATGTTGGCTATGGCCCTGCTTTCGCTTTCGCTGACAGCGACTGGTCACAGGCCTTCGCCATTCGCGATGATTCAGCGATGCTCGATCAGGTCTGTGGCCGAGTAGCGCACTTTGGCCAGTGAGGCATATTTGTCTGCGGCGCTGCGATAGCCGCAGGCGCAGACGACGCTGCTGCGGTAGTTGGTGTCTTCCAGTTGCAGGATCTTGTCGTAATCTGGTGGTGAGAATCCTTCAATGGCGCAAGTGTCAATCGACAACAATGCCGCGGCCGTGATCAGGTTGCCAAGGGCGATATAAACCTGGTTGGAGCTCCAGCGTTCAATGATCTGACGGCGCGGTCCATCGATCAGATCGATCTGAATCATGTTGCGGTAGCTATCGAGGCTGCTGGGTTCCACAGCCCTGGCCTCGGCGATGGCCTGAATCAGGCGATCGGCGTCGACGGCCTCAATGCTGCGTTGGCTCAGCAGCACCACCAGATGGGAGCAATCGGTGATCTGCGATTGATTCCAGGAGTGGGGACGGAGCTGCTGACGCAGCTCTGGATTCTGGATCACCAGGAACTTCCAGGGTTGCAGTCCGTAGGAGGACGGCGTCAGCACCAGCGTTTGCTCCAGGGCCGACCAGATCGGGTCAGGAATGATCCGTTCGGGGTCGAACATCTTGGTCGCATAGCGCCACTGCAGAGCCTCCAGCAGGGTTTCCGGCGCAATGGCCATGGGTCTGTTCGGCGAATTCTGATCCCACCCTCTCACGTCGCGCTGGTTTGGGGCAGCCTGGGAAGTGAGGCTGGGGTGGATCGGCTCAGAATGCCAGGTGGCTCTGCACAGCTAGCCTTCGGTACGCCTCAGGGACCTATATCCGCCGCCCCATGTCCCTCCCCGCCAGCGGTCCCCAGCGCTCTTTAGCGGCCACTGCCCTTCAGTTGGCGGCCTTGCTGTTGACGGCGCTGTTGATGCTGTTGCCGTTGCTGTGGCTGGTGAGCACTTCGCTCAAGGGCCCTGGCGAGAACATCTTCACCAGTCCACCGGCGCTGCTGCCCGCCCAGCCGAGTCTGGCGGCTTACCGCCAGCTGTTCGCGGCCAATCCGATGGCCACCTATCTGCTCAACAGCACGATCGTCAGCGGCCTGGCGGTGCTGGCCAATCTGCTGTTCTGTTCCCTGGCGGCCTACCCGTTAGCCCGCCTCAGTTTCCGCGGTCGCGGCCTGGTGCTGGCTCTGGTGGTGGCCACGATCCTGATTCCTTTTCAGGTGGTGATGATCCCGCTCTATCTGTTGATGGTGCAGCTGGGACTGCGTAACACCCTCTGGGCCCTGATTTTGCCGCAGGCGGCCACGGCGTTTGGCATTTTCCTGCTACGCCAGAGCTTCCTCGGCGTGCCGCTGGAACTGGAGGAGGCGGCCCGGATCGATGGCTGCACTCCGGTGGGCACCTGGTGGAACGTGATGATTCCAGCCGCCCGGGCTGATCTGATCACCCTGGCGATGTTTGTGTTCATCGGCACCTGGAGTGATTTCCTCTGGCCGCTGATCATTCTCGACGATCCTTCTCTTTACACCCTGCCCCTCGGACTCCAGCAACTCTCCAGCAGTTTCTCCCTGGACTGGCGGCTGGTGGCGGCTGGGTCGGTGATTTCGATTCTGCCGGTGCTGCTGCTGTTTGTGCTGTTGCAGCGCTATATCCTGCCCAGCGCCACCGCTGATGCTGTGAAGGGATAGACAGTCCCTGGCGATGGGGTTCCGGTCGATCAGAAGTTGTCCTCTGGTGGGCGCAGCACGGTGGCGCTCGGCCGGGGTGCCGCCGGCAAGGAGGAGGGGCGTGCCGGGTTGGTGGCCTGGCTGGGCAGCCGGCCGGGATTGTCCAGAATCGGGTTTGGGCTGCTGCGCAGCTGTTGTAGATCCTGCTTGATCGCCTGTTGTTGCTGGCTCACTTCCCGCAGCTGGGCCCCTACTTGTTCCACCGATTGCAGCCGCTGGATCATCGACTCGAGCTGTTGTTCCATGGCCGTGGTGCGATCCTGGGAGCGGCTATTTTCGATCGTCCTCAGCTTCTGCTCCAGCTCGCCGATGGTCACGGCCTGCTCCCGCACCTTGGCGAGCATCACCAGGAACAGCACCACCAGCATGCTGCTGATGCTGAGCTGGAGCCAGGCGAGCCACTGCGGCTGGCCGTCAGGTGGGCGTAGCTTGCCGCCCCTGGCGTCAGGGGTGGGCTGGCGATCCGAAGCGCCGTTGCGTGGGGAGGAGGAAGCCATGCCGCTGGGGAAGGACCGATCGGGACGTTGGAACGATTCTGCGGTGGTCGCAGGCCCGCTGACCAGGCCGCCGAGCGCCGCGGCCGTTCAGGGGGCGGCGGAACGGGCCGCTCCGCCCGCCAGTAGGGCCTTGCTGGTGTTGTCATAGACGGCCTGGGCCGTGGCGGCACTGTCCCCCAGGCAGGTCATGCCCAGCTTGCCGAACTCCGAGAGGCAGCCCAGCAGATGGAAGACACTGCCCCGCAGCCGCGCTGGGTCGTAGTGCAGGCCGGCCTCCGCCACGATGTCCATCAGATCGAGCGGCAGCAGGCCCCGCAGGCGTGGATCGCTGAGGTTGTCGGTGGCGACGTAATGCACCGGCTGGCCGGTGGGGGACATAAACCGCCCGGTGAGCGGGTCGAGATTGCCGGTGGTGATCGCCCGTAGGGCCATGTAGGGGTGGGTGGTGCCTCCCTGGCGCAGGTTCACCTCGATCGCCTGCACATCCCAGTGATCGCCAAAGCGGCGGGCGATGAAATCCACCGCGTAGCGCTCCAGGGCCCCTTCGGCGGCCAGGGCCTCGCCCACCGCCTGGCCATGGCGCATCAGCTCCAGCCGGTAGGGCTCCTCGGCAGGGAAGCGGCAACCCAGGTAGGTCTGGCCGCTGGCCCCGCCCAGGATCTGCTCATGGGTGGACAGCACTTCAACGCCACCGCCGGGGTGGATCGTGCCCTGGACGCTGGGGGAGGTGAGTTCATCCCCGCCCAGCAGCCAGGCTTCCACCAGGGCCCCCTGCTGCGCCAGTAGTTGGCGCCACTGGGGTGGCGGCATCGCCAGGCCTTCCAGCGCCTGGCGCAATAGCCGGCGCCGTTCGGCCGGGCTGCGCTCGGCCAGGGCCAGGGGTTCGAGCTCCAGGGGGGCGTTGCCCTCACCGCTGAAGCCCTCATTGAGCTTGACCACGCAGCGTTGCAGATCTGGATGGGCTTCCCACAGCTCCGCCGTCACCTCCGCCAAGCCGTCGAGATCGTGCACCAGGCCACTGCCAGGGGGATGGGGCACGCCGCAGCGGGCGAACAGCTCGCGGCTGCCCGCCTTGCTACCCCAGTAGCCGAGGGCCGGATCGGTGCCCAGCAGCGGCACTTGCAACAGCTCCGAGAGGCGCTTTTCCAGTTCGGTCACCACATAGCAGCCGATGAAGCTGCGGCCCGGCCTGAGCAGGTCCTTGATGCGGGCGAGCAGGGCGGGCCGTTCCAGCAGCTTTTCGGTCAGGGGCCGGCTGGAGGCATCGTCGGTGTCGAACAGGTGCAGCCGCTTGCGGGCATGGGAGGTGGGGACGCCGGGCAACAGCTCCAGCACCGCATCCACCACCAGATCGGGCAGCAGCTTGCTGGTGACATACACCATGCGCACCCCCGGATCCCGCAGCCGGATCAAGGAGAACAGCTGGCGCTCCTCGTAGTGATGCGCTCCGGTCACCAGCTCCAGCTGGGCCCGGTCGACCGAGAGCGAGGGCAGCATCAACAGGTCGAAATCGACGCCGTTGCCGTCGTGCTCCCGGCCCCATTCGGGCCGGAGCTGGGTCTGCAGCTCGGCAAAGCTCTGGGTCATGGTGCACTCCTTCGTTGGCCATGCTGCCCGCTCACGGTCACGCTGGCTGGGGGTGGTTGTGGGAACGCCCCTTCGGGCGCCAGATTACGGAACTCGTCCTCGCCGGCTCTTTCCATGGCCCAGCCGCTGCCCGTCACCTTGCTGGGCTACGGAGCGGCAACGCTCACCACCTTGAGCTTCTTCCCCCAGGCGATCAAGACGGTGCGCAGCGGCGACGCCAGCGCCATCTCCCTGCCGATGTACGTGCTGTTCACCCTGGGCATCACCCTCTGGGGCATCTATGGCCTGATCACCCGTGACGGCCCGTTGATCGCCGCCAACATCATCACCCTGGTGCCAGCAATCATCGTGCTGGAACGCAAGATCCGCTCGCTGCGGGCCAGTGAGGGGGTCAAGCTCTGGCGTGGCTTCTGAGCGCGGTTGATCGCCGAAGGTGGCTGTGTGGCCAGGCAGGGATCAGGCGCTGAAGGCCTTGCGGGCAGGAATCGGGTAGGCGATGCGGCGATGGCGCATGCGCTTCCAGACGCGCACGAAGGCCCGCATCACCAGCTCCAGTTCGGCCCTGCCGATGCCGCTGCCGGCGAGCTGGCCGTCGCGCTGACGCGCCTCAACGAGGCGTCGCACCATCGCCCGGGCCTCGTCTTCGGTGGTGCCGGGCGGCAGTGAGCGCAGGGCGGCCTCGCAGCCGTCCGCCAACATCAGAATCGCCGTTTCGCGGCTGCGGGGGATCGGCCCGCGGTAGCGGAAGCGATCTTCCTGCACGGCGGGATCGCGTTCGCGGGCCTGGTGCAGGAAGTAGCCCATTTTCAGCCTCCCCTGGTGCTCGGGGATGAAGTCGGCCAGGGGTCGTGGCAGTCGATAACGACGCGCCAGCTTCAGGCCCTCGTCCACATGGGCCTGGAGGATGGCGGCACTGGCGAAGGGATCGTCAAGGTGGTCATGGGGATTGCCGCCACTTTCGTCCTGGTTTTCGATGAACCACTGGGGCCCATGCAGCTTGCCGACGTCGTGATAGAGAGCGCCG
>CAIZOZ010000185.1 GCA_903934745.1 uncultured cyanobacterium | reverse complement strand
CTGGTGCTCGGCCTCGGCTGGATCCGCCGTCGTTATCGCCTGCTGGATCAGGCTCTCGACCTCGCCGGTCTGCCCGATGCCGCCGGAGTTGGGGGGAGCACCACCCTGAACCCGCCCCAGGATCCAGGCTGCGGACCGATCCTGGTCTGTCTGGAAAGCTTCGATCGCGCCGCAGTCGCCGCCATCCACCAGGCCCTGAGCATGTCGCGCCAGGTGCGGGTGCTGTTCGTCTACGGCGAGCATCACGACCCCGCCAGAATCCAGGCCGACTGGGATCGCCTGTTCGCAGGGCAGCCGGGACTTGAGTTCAGCCTGAGCCCCAGCCCTTACGCCTCCTTCATCGATCCCCTGGTGAGCATGGTGCAGCAAGTGGAACGGGAGGAGCCCGATCAACGGCTGACCGTGATGATGCCCGAGGTGATCGGTAATCGCTGGTTCGATCGCTACCTGCTCAACCAGAGCATTGATGTGGTGTCATCGGCTCTGGCCGATGGCCGCTCCCGCCTGTTCAGCCGCTATCGCCACTATCTACCGGTCTGAAACTTGCCGGTCATGGCCCTGCCGATCATCGCCCTGAGGGACTTGTCCTGGACGATGGGGTGTCGACGCTACGGGCTGAGCAAGAACCCAGCTGATCTTTCGCAGACGCTGCCACCTGCCGAGCGGATCTCCCCCAGCGGCTCGCGGCACGCCACCGTCGCCATCCCGTCGCTGGGCGTCCTTAACCTCATCGAGTTTGAGGCGCCGGCATGAGCGAGCCTGAGGATCAGCGCCTGTCCAGCTATGGGTTCGAACTGCCGGAACGGCTGATTGCCCAGAGGCCCGTGCAGCCCCGCCATGCCGCCCGCCTGCTGGTTGTGGAGCCGCTGGCCGCCGCTGCCGACAACGGGGCGACCGTGGGCTCAGGCACCACAGACGTGGTTGCAGGCGATAGTCCCGATCCCCTGGCGCGCCATCGCCGCGTCTGGGACCTGCCTCAGGAACTGCGGCCCGGCGATCTGCTGGTGGTCAACGACACCCGGGTGCTGCGGGCCCGCCTCAACGCCCGACGAGCCAGCGGCGGTGCCGTGGAGTTGCTGCTGCTGGAGCCCGCCGGCCTGGCCACCCCCCTGCCCCCCGGCCTCAGCCCCGGCCCCAGCGACTGGCTCTGCCTGGCCCGTCCCGCCAAGCGGCTGCGACCCGGTGAGCTGCTGCAGCTTGAGCACGGCGACCTGCCGCCGGTCGCCCTGGAAGTGGTGGCCGCCGATGCCGGCACCGGCGGACGGGTGGTGCGCTTTCCAGCAGCCTGCACCAGCCCCGAAACCATCGAGCCGCTGCTGCTGAGCTACGGCAGGATCCCGCTTCCCCCCTACATCCACGAGCACGACGCCAGCGACAACGACCGCTACCAGACCCGCTTCGCCGCCAGACCCGGCGCCGTGGCGGCACCGACGGCGGGGCTCCATCTCAGCGATGAACTGCTGGCCGCCCTCCAGCAACGGGGCATTGCCCTGGGCAAGGTCACCCTGCACGTGGGCCTGGGCACCTTCCGGCCCCTCGAAAACGATGACCTCAGCCAGCTGGAGCTGCACAGCGAATGGGTGGAGGTGAGCGAAGCGCTGGTGGCGGCCGTGGCGGCCTGCCGAGCCCGGGGTGGCCGGGTGATCGCGGTGGGCACCACCAGCGTGCGCAGCCTGGAGGGGGTGGCGGCGCTGCACGGCGGCCAGCTAGTACCCCACAGGGGGCCGGTGAACCTGGTGATCCAGCCCGGCTTTCGTTTCACCGTGGTGCAAGGATTGCTCACCAACTTCCACCTGCCGAAGAGCTCCCTGCTGCTGCTGGTCAGCGCCCTGATCGGCCGTCAGCGGCTGCTGAGCCTCTACGCCGAAGCGATCGCCAACAACTACCGCTTCTTCTCCTATGGCGATGCGATGTGGATTCCGCCCGAGGCGGTGCTGGCCTCAGCCCGACCAAGCGCCACTCCATCAGAAGGCAACAGCGCTGCAGCACCGCAGTAACCCTGGGGCAGGCTCACCTGCCAACAGTCCGCCGTCCAGAGCCCTTCGCCGCGGCGATCGAGACCACTGAGGCCACAGCCATCGGCCTTCAGACGGGCCTCCAGACGGCACCACTCCAACAGAAAAGCCTGCCGCTGGCCCGTTGCATCGGGATGGTCGCGCCGCAAGCGTTGCAGCACCGCTTCGCCGAGATAGCGCCGGGCGATCGGTTGCCAGTCGATGCGGGCCCGATCCCGCTCCAGATCAACGCCCACCGGCCGGTGGCGATGCAGACCCAACAGGATCAGATCGCCGGAGTGGGAAAGATTGAAGTGAGGCGCACCGAGCAGCACCGGTTTGCCATGGGCCAGCAGGCTGAAGCTGAGCTCAGACGCGGAGCAGCCCAACAGTTGGGCCAGCCAACGGCGTAGCAGACCTCGCCCCAGCAGGAAGCGATCGGCGTCCTGGGGTAAACGGAAGCGCTGCAACCGCTCCAGCTCCGCCGGCTGCAGGGTCTGCAGCAACTGTTGGCGCCAGGCCCTGCCCAGGGCTGGATCACGCCGATTAACCAGCAGCAGCGTGGGTTCAGCCGCCGCTGCCGGCAGCTCGGGCAACCGCGCCCAGCCCGAGCCAGCAGCCAGCACCGGCCAGCGCTGGGGCTGCAACAGCACCGCTGAGGGGGTAGCGGCAGGCCGAACCAAACGGGCCAAGGATCTGTCCAGAAGCGTGGGAAGCCAAGGGCGCCAGCACCGATTCTGGGACCAGACCGCCGGGCAGGCCTGGGTTGCCAGCCGCCAGACAGCGGCTGCATGGATGTTCTGGCCTACAAGCGGGATCCCGGCTCTGCCGTTCGGCCTGGGCGGCTGGCCCGCCAAGAAAAAAGCCCCAGGCCGAATCGGCCTGGGGCTGGAGGTCTACAGCCAAGGACGGAGCCCAGAGGGCTGGATCAGGCAGCAGCCAGGTTGGCGGCGACGAAGTCCCAGTTCACCAGCTTCTCGAGGAAGGTGCTCATGTAGTCCGGACGACGGTTCTGGTAGTCGAGATAGTAGGCATGCTCCCAGACATCCATGGTCAGCAGGGCCTTCTGACCGTGGGCCAGGGGCAGGTCGGCGTTGGCGGTTTTGGTGATCTTGAGCGTGCCGCCATCCAGCACCAGCCAGGCCCAGCCACTGCCGAACTGGGTGGCGCCGGCGGTCTTGAACTGCTCCTTGAAGGCGTCGAAGCTGCCGAAGTCGGCATCAATTTTTGCGGCCAGCTCACCCGTGGGGGCGCCACCACCGGCGGGCTTGATGCACTGCCAATAGAAGCTGTGGTTCCACACCTGGGCAGCGTTGTTGAAGATGCCGGCCTTGGCGGCGTCACCGGCCACGGCGGTGACGGTGTCCTCGAGGCTTTTGCCTTCAAGATCGGTGCCGGCCACCAGGTTGTTGAGGTTGGTCACGTAGGCGGCGTGGAGCTTGCCGTGGTGAAACTCGAGGGTGGAGCGGGAGATGTGGGGCTCGAGCGCGTCGAGGTCGTAGGGCAGCGCGGGCAG
>CAIZOZ010000184.1 GCA_903934745.1 uncultured cyanobacterium | reverse complement strand
TGTTTCCCGTGCCGGTGCTGTTCTTCCTCACCGTGTTCCTGCTGGCCATCTTCAATCTGGAACGGGGCAGCGTCAGCTGGAAAGGACGCCAGTTCCCGACGCGATGAGCAGTTCAGGCCCGCTGCTGACACCGGTGTTGGCTTGCGCTGCTGGCTGGTTCGGCTGGTCGTTGCTGGTTGGTGGTCTCGCCAATCGCCTGCCCCAGGCCAGCCTGCGCCGGGACAACGGACTCACCCGCCGACAACCCTGGGAACAGCGCCGTTGCTATGAACAAAGGCTGGCGATTCGGTGCTGGAAAGGGTTTCTACCTGATGCCGGCCCGGCCCTGCCGGGAGGGAGGGCCAAAAGCGCCCTGGTCCAGCGCGATCCGCGGGCACTGGAGCAATTGGTGGCGGAAACCCGACGTGCGGAGCTGGTGCACTGGGCTCTCTGGCCCTTCTGGATTGTCACCAGCCTGTGGCTGCCGCCACTGGGAGTGCTGCTCAATCTGATCTTTGCCAGCCTGTTCAACCTGCCCTGCCTGGCGGTACAGCGCTACAACCGCCTAAGGCTTCAGGCCACCCTGGAGCGGTTCAGCCGTGGGCTGAACTGACTCACCAAGGCCAGGATCACCAGGATCGCGCCAAACAGGGTGAGACCAGGCCAGTGCCAGTGGACCCAGAACATCGCCACCAGACAGGAGGCGATCGCGGCGCCCAGATAGGCGCTGAAAAACAACAGGCAGCCCAGACGGCTGCGGGCCGCCGGGTCGAGACTGAACACACGGGTCTGGTTGGCCACATAGGAGCCCTGCACCCCAAGATCCAGCAGGATCAAGCCCAGAGCGATCGCCGGCAGGGAGTTGGGAAAGCAACAGAGAATCGCCACGCCAAGCAGGGAGAGCAAGGTGGCGGCCACCACCAACTTGTGGGCTCCGAACTGGTCGACCAAGCGGCCAATTCGAGGTGCCGCCACAATGCTGACGATTCCCACCAGGCCGAAGGCGCCGATCCAGGCCGCATCCAGCTTCCAGGGTGGCTCGGCCAGGTGCAGAGCCAGTCCGCTCCACAGCGCCATGAACGTGCCGAATTGCAATCCTTGCGATAGACAAGCCTGGCGCAAACCGGAATAGCGACGCAACAGACCCAGCTGGGATGACTGCAGTGCCAGATAAGCGATCGGTTTGACGTTCTGCTCGCGTGGCAATTGAGCTCTGATCCATACGGCCACGCCCACCATCACCACCGCCGAGAGCAGAAAGATGGCGCGCCAACCGAGATAAGACCCAACCAGCCCACTCACCGATCGTGAAAGCAGCAGACCGGTGAACTGTCCACTCAAGATCAAGCCAAGTGTGCGGCCGCGAATGGCATCTGGAACCAGGGCGGAAACATAGGCAGGGAGGAGATAGGGAACCAGGGCGGTCAATCCGAGCAGAAAAAAGGCCAGCAGCAGCAGCGGAAAGCTAGGCAGCAGTCCAATAGCGGCACAGGCCATCGCCATACCCAGCGCTGAGAGAATCAGCATCCGCCGGCGCTCCCGGCCATCACCGATCGGCAGCACAAGCAGGAGGGCAAGGGCCAGACCGACCTGGATCGCCATCGGGATCAAGAACACCCCACCAGCTGGCAGTACCAGCTGGTGGGCAATCAGAGGTAATAAAGATTGAACGTAATAAAGATTGGCCACACTCAGACCAGTGATGATGGCGAGCACGAGTGTGGAGCCCATAGGCACAGCAAGCAGGATCTGCAGATTGGCAACCTAGAGCATGGCGTCAGCCGCTGCCGTACTCCCCAGACTCCAGGTGATCACAACCCATCGCTCAGTTGCCCAACGGACTGCAATCTGAACCTGGAGGAGAAAGCCTTGCCTGCGAAGACCAAGCAATATGGCAGCGTTCCTTAACAGCGCTCCCCTTGCCGGCCAGGTTGATGAGCATCGAGAGCCAGTCCTGGCAGCAACAGCTGGCGGCCTTCCTGGCGCAGCAGCGTCAGCATCTGGCCAAGCCTGATCCGCTGCTGCAGCGACAGCTACGGCTGGTGTGGCTCGATACGGCAGCGACGGCCATCGCCAACCTCGCCGAGCCCGCGTTGATCGCCCTGCAGCGTCACCATGGCCATCTGGCGCCGGGCAATCGGCAGTTACCTGGCTTCTGCGAAGCGCTCACACCCTCCGGAGCGGTGCTGGTGTTGGCGGCCTCCGCCTGCTGGGACGAGTTGGTGGAGGGCTATGCCCCCGCCCATGGCCGGCCAGCACTGCATGGCGTACCGGTGGCGATGAGCCTTTGTCGCAGCCTCGGCCAAGCCCTGGAGAGCCTGTTTCTGTCCTACGAACTGGGCGCCAGACTGGGCGAGGCGTACCGCGTCCCGGCGGGGGAACATGTCGACGGCACCTGGGGCACGGCGGTGGCGGCGCTGGCAGCTGCTGTAGCTCTGGACATCGGCCCCGATCGCGAAGTGGAAGCGGTAAACGCAGCTCTCTGCCAGATGAGTCGCAGCCTGTTGGCACCGGTGCGGGAAGGGGCCAGCTGCAGGCTGCTCTATCCCGGCCTGGCGGCCAGTCGCGGCCTGGATCTGGCGGTGGCGGCCGCTGCCGGCTTCGGCGGGCCACAGGGTCTGGCCGCAGACCCGGTGTTGCGGGCCCTGGCGGCGATGCCGGTCGATCTGGCACCACGCCGCGCGACGGCGATCAGCTCCGGCTACATGAAGCTGCTACCCGGGGCGCGCCATCTGCATTACGCCGCGGCAGCGACCAGGGCCTGGCTGCAATGCCATGGCGGAGGTACTGAGGAGGAGAGGCCGCCAGGCTCAGCGCAGCGCTGGAGCGGTCCGATCCAGCTGCGCACCTACCCCGAAGCGATTCACTACTGCGGCCAACTCGCCCCGGCTAATCGCATCCAGGCCCAATTCAGCCTGGCCTTTGCCGTGGCGGCCAGCTTGCGCTGGGGCGACCTGCGACGCGAGCATTTCAGCCCAACAGCACTGGTCGATGATGAACTCCAGGCCCTGCTGGGGCGCATTGAACTGGTGGCCGTTGACGGACAGACCGGGCGCTGGGCCGAACTGGTGATGGCCGACAGCGAGGGAATTTTGCGCAGCGCCCGGGTGGAGGGGCTGCCGGGAGATCCCGGCCTGCCGATTGCCGACACCCAACGGCTGCATAAAGCCCGAGCGTTGCTGGAGCCGGTGCTCGGTGACGAGGCCAGCGACAAGCTGATCCACCACTGGCTGGAGGCTCCAGACAGCAGCAGCCTGTGGCCGCTCAGCTGATGCTGCCAAAGGGATTGAATAGATTATCAACAACAGCGCCGGCAGGGATGGCGCTGAAGCGTTCCAACTTGGCGCCCAATTGCCGCTGCAAATCGGTGCCTCGGGAGTTCTGGCAGCAGCGCAATAACCACTGGGCGATACAGAGATTGGAGGAAATCAACGGTGCTGGATAGGTCTGAATCAATTCAGCCATGGCACTGAACGTGGGCATGCCGGTGCCGGAGAGAAGCACCGCTGTGTCTGCCGGCACCTGCAACTCCAGAAGATAACGCTCTAATGCCTGAGTGCCGATGGTGTAAGCATTATCGGCGCCCATTAAGTCCAGCAAGCTATGCTGGGCAACCACCTCGAAGCCAGCAGCTTGCCAATAGTCCACAGCCAGCTTGATCAGCCAATCCGGGTAGGGCAACTCCAGCTGAATTCGGGTGAATCCAAGCGTCTGAATCGTTTCTAATACCGCCAGGCTGGCTGTCAACAGCGGCACACCGAGCTCAGCCGAGGCGGCCTCGCATCGCCGTTGGTCTTCGCGGGGACCGAGACGATAGTTCGAGCCGGTACAACCAATCATGATGCCCTGCAGTGGCAAGGTACCGAAACTCCGAGCTGCGTCGAGATAAGACTCCAGATAAAGCTCGTTGCGAGCGGCCAGGTCCGATGTTGAGCAATAGGGCAGCCTGGCGATATGGATCTGGGGCTGGCCATCAATCAGGCTGACAATCTCAGTCTCCAACGTTGGATTGGAGGGCGGCACGATCAGGCCGACAGAGGCAGAGCTGGCCATGGCGCTCTTGTTTTCTGGATTGAGATTAAGACAACTATCTGGCATGGTTTCTATTGTTCCTACTGATGGTGAGGTCGAGAAGGCAAGCCTTAATTAACACTGTAGCGTCTCGCTCTGGTGACCCGCTGCCAAGGTTCGGCTCGAATACAGGGTTGGAATCGAGCAGGCGGGCGGTGCGAGCCAGCAAAACCGATGTGGTGCGTTCCTGCCAGTGGCTGGCCCAGTTCGCAACAGCCAGCTGTTGCTGGGCGGCAGACTGGTTGCTGGCGCTGGCCAGGCTATCGGCCAGATCCAGACCTTCCAGCAAGCCAAAGTTCATGTTCAGACCGCCGCGCGTGTTAGTGATATGGGCAGCATCACCGACTAACAAACAACGGCCAACCTGGCGCACACCGACGCAACGTTGTCCGACCCGATAGTGATCATGAACCATGGGCAGATCCTGCCAGACGCTGGGCTCGCAGACGGAGGAAAACAGCTGGCCCAGGCGTTCCCTGGCCCAGCGATCATCGGCCAAAGCCGAATCGAGCTCTGCTGCTCCGGGCCGCAGAATCAGGCGCCAATCCGTCCGCATCTGCAGGGCACTGAGCGACCCGAGAGGATGGCGGAGGTAGGTGAGCCCCGCCAGCTCCGCGCCTACGGCCGCGGGTAGCTGCGCCAGCATCACCCTCACCACGGGTGCAGGCAGGTCGTGGCCGTCGAAGGGCAGCTGCAGCAACTGGCGAACCGTGCTGTGGGCACCATCGGCAGCCACCAGCCAGCGGGCCGTGAGCCGCTGAGGGCGAGCGCCTGCATCTGAGCGCTGCACCCAGGCTTCAAGGCGTCCGGGCTGATCCGGCGCCGGATTACGGCCCAGACCCACCAACGCCTGGCCCCACAACACCGGCGGTTGGCCAGGCGCTTGCCGCCGCGTCAATCGCTGGAGCAACAACTCACAGAGGAGGTGCTGCTCCAGATGCAGGCGGAACGGGTGCTGGGTCTGGCCCTGCAGGCAGGCCAAGGACCAATCACGGCGCTCGCCGGATGGCAGAGCGAGATGCCGCAACAGCGACACCTGGCGGCCCTGGGGCAGGAGCGCGGCCAACAAGCCGAGCTCGGCGAGTCGATCCAGGCAGGCTGGCTGGAAGGTGGAGGCCCGCGAAGCCTTCGAGGGCGCCGTTCTTTTGTCCACGACCAGGCAGGAGAGTCCGAGGCTCTGCAGGCGATAAGCCGTAAGCAGGCCGACAGGGCCAGCCCCCACCACCACCACGTCAGCAGCCAGAGGACGGGCTGACTCAAGGCTGGCAAGCGCAGCCGAATCAGGATCAACCGCTCGATCGGATTGGCAAGGGACAGCCATCAGGAGCTGGGAATTGTTGAATCCTGGAATCAAAGGCTGCTGGTTTGTTGGCGCAGGAAGTGGTCAGCGGCGTAGCCGATGATCCAGCGAGCTCCGCAGCGGCGGAAGGCGGCATGGATCTCGTCGTAATAGTCGTCTTCATTGAGCAGGCCAGCCCTGGCGGCTAACCGAGCCATCATGAATTCACCACTGACGTGATACACGGCCACCGGGCAGCTGGAACGGCGCACCGTTTCCGCCAGCACGTCGAGATAGGGCAAGGCTGGCTTGACAATGGTGGCCACAGCTCCTTGGCGCCCATCCTCCTCCATCTGGTTGATCGCCTCAGCGGTATCGCAAAAATCAAACTGATAGCTCTTGCGGCCGGTGCCAAGCTTCGAACCAATGGCCTGACGGTAGGGGCCATAGAGCGAAGATGAAAACTTGGTGCTGTAGGGAAACACCCCACAGTTCAGCTGGGCTGCATCAAAAGCTTCAACGATGACGCGAGTTTGCTGGGGCAGAGACAGGCAGGGGGCGACAGCATCAGCGCCGGCTATAGCAAAGGCAGAAGCCAGCTGAACAACGGCATGATAAGAGGCCTCAACATCAATCTGACCAGCTGTATTGATCACACTATGACCAGACGTCTGGTAGGGCGACAAGCCAACATCGGCGATCAAGGTGATCGCAGCTCCCCAACGTCTACGGGCTTGCAGCAGCAGCTGGCGGACGCAGAACTGATCCGACTGAGCCAAGGTCAGTGACGGCTGGGCATTGACGGAAACAATCAGCACATGGCTCAATCCCTGGGCCAGGCGGTGCTCCAGATGCTCAAGAGCAGAGGCGACGCTATGAATCCAGCAACCCTCGATGGCGGCGGGGCGGGGAAGGGAGTGATCGTCGCTGACAAACAGACATTCAATGTAATCGAGGCCACCAAGCTGGCCAGGAAAAGGAGCCATGGAGTTCAACGATGCAGGATGAGATGTTCAAAACCCCGGAACCGGTCGGCAATCAGCCGCCTGGACTCCGACGGCTCCCAATGCAGGCTTTCAAACTGATCACAGAGGACCGATAACACCACGGCGCCCTGCATCCTGGCCAAGTGCAGGCCAAGGCATTGATGCACCCCAGGGGCAAAGCTAAGATGGGGATTGGGTGAACGATCAATCAGGAATTGATCAGGCTGATCAAACACCCTCGGATCCCGATTCGCGGCCCCCACCAGGGCTGTGACCGAATCACCCGCCTTGATGGTTTGACCAGCAATCACCAGGTCTGCCGTCGCCGTACTGGCATTGAGCGCCTGGGCAGGCGGATCCCAGCGCAACACTTCCTCAATCGCCGCAGCCACCAGCTTCCGGTCGCTGCGAACACGCTGATAAGTGTCTGGATGAGAGGCCATGGCCCAGGCGATGGTTCCAATCAGCAGCCGCACGGTATAAACACTCGCCGAGTAGAAATTACTACTGATGATCAGCAGGAGTTGCTCATCGGAAAGGGAGATTCCTTCCGTGGGATCGTCGATCAGGCGGCTGAGCAGATCTTGCTGCCCACCACCCCGCCGCGCCTGGATCAGGGGAAGAAAATAATGACCGTAGATCTCCAGCGCATCCCCACCACCGCTGGCGGTCTGCTCAGTTTGGGTCAACCCTCGTGCCCGTACAAAGGCGCTGACCTTGTTGGCCACCTCCAGCTGCTGGCTGGGCGGCACTCCCATCAATTCGCTGGCCACCATCCCCGGCAGATCGTTGGCCAGCAAGGCCACCAGATCAAAAGGTTCATCACCCTTGATCCTGGAGAGACGATCAACTGCGAAGCGGCGTGTGAACTCAGCGAGGGCAAGCAGATCAATGCCGTGGTAGGCCTTGATCACATGCTGGCGCATGCGTGCATGCTGCTTGCCATCCATGTAAGGAATATCAAGCTTTTGGCGCTCATAAATATGACCATTCCGACCGAAACGGGCAATCAGCTTATCGAGATGATCTTGTCGGCTGAAGCGGGGGTCACGCATCAACTCCAGCGACTCAGCATGGCCAAGTACGATCCACATCTGCGGCCCCTCACACCAGTGGGCCGCAGATTGCTGGAGCAACGCTGCATAGGTGCCATAGGGATCGGGATGCCCGGGCAAACATGGATCCAGGTCAAACTGTTGAAACGATTGATTCATCCGTCAAGCTGGTTTAAGTTTTTTTGATCTCATTAGCGTCAGGATCGTGACGTCAACCCGAGCTAGTCGCGGTGGTCGATTGGCGGTGGATGATTGGCGGTGGATGAGCCAAGGATTGCATGCAGGTCGCATGGGTTCAGGCATGGATGCATGTTTTTTCAGGCCCAGAACTGTTTCGGCAGCTGAATCTCAAACCAGAAGGTCTCGCACGTCAAAAGATCGTGTCGATTCTACGGCGCAGTTGGATCCCGTGGCACTGGAGCGATTCAGGCCTCACCACCAGCTCTGACCATGCCCATGCGATGGCGCGAGGGGGGGAATCTGAGCATGACCGCTTTCACCATCTTGTGCGATCACCGTTCACCAGCTGTGCTGAGAATTTGTATCAACCCGAAGAAGTAGACACCGGCATGATCGGGGTCTTGACGTTGCGGGGCTAGGTCGTGATGACACGGCCTAAGTCCATCTCCTGCTCACCGGTTGCCGCAACCACAAGACGGAGCCAGTCTTAATAACTCAAAAAGTGCACTATTCCTTTAGAAGTTCAAGTGGCGTTCTCGGCATCAACTAAGCCGCAGCCGATTGGGGAAGACAGGCTGGATCGCTGGGTCTGCGGCCGTGATGCCATAGACCGCCAATGCCTGCAGACAGAGTCGTTGCTGCTCTGCAGCCAGGGCCTGGGGGGATTCGATGCGGATGCCGGCCCCGAAAGCGAACAGCCAGTTGCGCAGGTCCACATCCCGCTCCACGGTCCAGGGAGGCAGGTCGAACTCCACCGGGTAGGGGTGACTGGCCGTGGCGGCATTGGGCTTGAGCACGTGGGGAGCCTGGGGATGGAACCACCAGCGATCGCCGCGCCTGGGGCGGGAGAAACGCGTGCACTCCAGCGGGTAACGCTGCTGGCCCTCACGAATGAACGCAAAGGCCCAATCCTGGCAGCAGAAGCGCAGGGTGATCAGATGGCTGGCGGCAATGCTGGCAGGGACCTGGCCGATCGCCAGTTGCAGTACCAGATCATGGCCGAAATAAATGCCGCCGCTGTGGTGTAGCAGCCGTTCCAGGCGTTTGAGGGCTCGGAGATGGGCCTTGTCTGGCCTGGTATGGCCACGCTCGCAGTGACGCAGCGCGAGGCGCTCCAGGCGTTCACTGCGGATCAGGCCGTCAGGACGGCCGATTGGATCCTCTTCGTAGAGCAAATACCAGGCGATGTTGTGAAACACCAGCTGCAAGGGCCAGATCCGCAGCTCCCCCTCGGGACTGTCGGCAAAGGCGGCAGCGCTGGCAGAGCGCTCCAGCACCACCCGCTGGCGCTGCAGGATCGCGGCCTCGATGCGACCCGCCTGGCGCGGAGCCGCCAGCGAATCGGGCCGCACCCAGCCGGGATGAACCACCGAGTGGTTGGCATAGGAGCGCACCGGGCTACAGCTCGCCACGGAGATGCCAGCCTGCTCGAGGCGCAATTCCAGGTTGGTGAGCAACTGCTGGGCGGAAGGATCGCTGAGCCTGCCAGCCGCCTGCTGCAACACCCCGTGAACGGCCTTCAGTTCACCGCCACTGAGCAGGGCGGTGCCGAGGGTATAGCCGTGGCGCACGTTGTCATTGCGCACCCGGAAACCATAGGGGGTGAAGATCTTCTCGGCATCCTTGCGCAGGCTGGCGGTTTCGTTAGGCAGATAGGCACCAGGGATGGAGCTGCACTGTTCAATCAGGTGGCTCTGCAGATCGCGCCCACCCGTCGGATCACGATCGAATGGCTGTTGCAGCAGGTGCCGCAACAGCGTGAACAAGCGGATGAACACCGGCCCATCTCCGAGCGATGGGATGCCGCCATGCACCCCACCCGAAGGCGGAATCCTGGGCCGCCGCAAGGGCAGGGCCGGTGGCTGGAGCGGCGTGGTCACCGGCAGGGCGCTGCAGAACCCCTGGTGATCCAACCAGGCCAGATCGGCACGGATGGCCGAGACATCGCCGTAGCACGTGCCGTGCAGATGCCGCAGGAAGGCCGCGGCACGATCAGCCAGGTCGCCCGCCGGCAGCGGCGAGAGCAGGGCTTCCAGTTCGGCGCGGGTGGCGGGATCATCGCTGCCGAGCTCGGGATACGTCGAGAGCAGCTTGAGCAGATAAAGGAGCCGCTCGAGATCCAACAGGCGCGAGTAGCCGTGGAGCGAAAAGCGTTTCTGACGATTCAGGGCCGAGCGGATGCGCTGATCGAGACGGGCCAGTTCCTGGCGCAGAAACGGTGTGATTGACGCGTGGTGATTCGGCACCACCGACACGATCGCCGCAAAGCCCTCCTCCCGGCGCGGTCCGAAATGGGGATCGCCCAGGTAGGCCGCCATCTGGCGAATCACCGCTTCGGGCACCGGCTGGCTGCGCCGCTGGTTCCACTCCAGGCTGGTGGCCAACGGGGTGAACAGCCACCAGCCGATCCATTCCACCGGCGCCGGTAGCGCCAGGTCCTGGGTGATTGCCAGGCGCCAGTCACGGCGGGCGTGGGTGGCATCGACAATCACCGGAACACCGGCAGCCACCGCCTCCTGCAGCCGTTGATGCAGCCGCTGCTGGATCTCGATCCAGGGCCCCTGCACGCTGCGATCGCCGAACACCTCGGCGCGGATCGCATCGGTGGAGAGCACCTGCGCCGGCGGCTCCCCCGGTCCGCTGAGCAGGGGGGCCAAGTCGTTGGCCAGGGTGGTCTTGCCGCTGGCCGGATGGCCGATCAGCAGGTGGCAGCGAAGGGGGCTCATCGGCGCAGGCCGCTTATGGCTGGAGTGATGGACAGGGAGGCCAGCGGCTCAAGGCCGGCGGCGGGGTTCGGTGCCGATCCAGCCAGGGTTGCTGACCCTGCCGTGGAACTGACGGCCCGGAGGGCTCGTGCCAAATCCGGAGCAGAGCGGAGCAGGAACGATCTCCTCTTTCGCAGGAGAACCCATCTTGCCAGCGGTCAAACAGGTGAGGCTCGCCTGGTCTCCACGCGAACGTCAGCCCCGGCAACACGCAGTCAGGCGCCCGGCCAAGCTTGGATTGCGTTGATTCGCAAGGGGTGATTGATGGGGCGACCGTGCCGGCGCCCAGGCCCGAAGCCTCAGGCCTGCACTGGCATGGGGTGCGGTTGGTGGAGCTGGGGGCCCTCAAACTGCAGCTGGCCTTGGCCCCTGGGGGCAGGCGGAGGGTGCTGGTGCCCGATGTGGCGTTGGCTGCAGCGGGGACAGAGCCGCCAATTCAACGGCACTGCCAGCGCTGGACAATCGGCACAGCACAGCTCACCCGGACCGATCCAAGCCAACCCAGAGGCACGATAAAGGGTGTAATCAGCAACACAGTGGTGAATCAGCCCAGGAAATCAGTAGCAAAAAATCGATGCGTGGCCTGCGAACACAGCAGGCAGAACTCTGATGTCGAATCCTTCATAGAGAGAAAGACCAATGCCAATACC
>CAIZOZ010000183.1 GCA_903934745.1 uncultured cyanobacterium | reverse complement strand
TCACCGCCGGCATCGCCGCCCCGGCCTACGCCGGCATCCCCGTCACCCATCGCAAGGCCGGCTCCAGCGTCACCTTCGTCACCGGCCATGAGGAGATCGACAAAGCGCGGCCCACCGTCGACTGGCGCGGCCTCGCCCGCTGCAGCGATGGCCTGGTCATCTACATGGGCCTGCACAACCTGGCTCGCATCGTGGCGGAGCTGATTGCCGGCGGTCTCGACCCCGCCACGCCCGCCGCCGTCATCCAGCAGGGCACGGTCCGCGGCCAGCGCCAGCTGGTGGCACCCTTGGGGGAATTGGCCGAACAGGTCGAGGCCGAGGGTTTCGCCTCCCCCTCGATCGTGGTGATCGGCGAGGTGGTGAATCAGCGGGTGCCTTCCTGTGCGCCCGAGCCCGCCGATGTAACAATGCCCATCCCGTTTTAGGAGTTTGCCGAAAAACCAGCTCACGGGGCAGTTTCCCACAGCCATGAGCTGATTTCCGGCTCAAAAAGCTGGTTTGACGCCGATCAAGTCCGCAAACAGCTCGATTTCAGCATCGCTGGCCTATCTGCAAAGCATTGGTTGTGCTCCTTTGGGTACACCTCTGGCTAACTGGCTGTTCATGCCGCCTCCATCGCGGGCTACTCCTGCGGAGCAGGCTGCGCCAAGAGCAGGTTGCCCAGGCGGATCAGACAGAGATGGCCGGGTTTTTCGGTAAAATCTTGGCGACCCTATCGGTTATAGCGCTCCCCGCGGCTGCCCCCGCCCCATGCTTTGACCATATGGCTAGGATAGCGGAGGCTCGCAGCCAGATCAACAGCTTCCCGGGAATTCTGTTGAGTTACTCCCTGTCCTGCAAGGAGCATATCGCGAGAGCTTGCATCAATGAAGCCATCTGAAGACTGAGGAAATTCCCAAGGTCCTCCACGCAAAGATGCCTGGCCTCGATTACTCGCCTTCCAACTGATCATTCAATGGAATCGTCTATGACATCGACATCGTGCCCCGCCAAGGTGGCCTTAGTCACAGGAGCATCCTCCGGAATCGGGAAGGAAACGGGAAAGCGTCTGTTGCGGGAGGGTTGTGTGGTGTATGTAGCAGCGCGTCGTCTCGAAAAAATGGAGGACCTCCGCGAACTTGGAGCCATACCACTGAAGATGGATATCACGGTAGAGGAAGATATCATTGCAGCCCTTGAGCGGATCGAATCTAACCACGGGGGCATTGATATCCTAGTGAACAATGCTGGATTTGGCATGTATGGCTCAGTGGAGGAGTCGAACATTGACGATGCGCGCTATCAGTTTGAGGTCAATCTATTTGGCATGGCACGACTCACGCAATTGGCGCTACCTGCGATGCGAAAGAAGGGTTTTGGCACTATCGTCAATATTTCTTCCATGGGTGGAAAAATCTATTCGCCACTGGGTTCGTGGTACCACGCCACAAAACACGCGGTGGAGGGCTGGAGTGACTGCTTGCGCCTGGAGCTCAAGCCTTTCGGAATCAATGTCGTGATCATTGAGCCGGGGGCTATAGCCACAGAGTGGGCCGATATCATGCTGGATCCCATGATAAGTCGGTCTGGACATGGTCCCTACCGAAAAATAGCACAAAGCCTGGCAAAAGCCATGCGCAGCTTGTACGACACTGAAGGGTCTGCATCACCCCCTTCAGTGGTGGCGGATGCCATCGTTAAAGCGACACGCGCGAGTCGCCCTAAAACCCGCTACGCGATAGGCAAGCTTGCAAAACCACTTATTTTTATTCGCCAATACTTTGGAGATCGAATCTTTGACATGGCAGTCACGAGCCGGGCAAAATAATCTGTAGGCGTTCAGGGGTCGGGACAGCACGCGGCGAACTCCATCTCTGCTGAGCCCTTGACAGCGGCCTGATTCTCGTTTGCATCACAGCCAGAGACTGTTTGCAATGGGCGCGCCACCGACTGGGATTTCAGAAGCGGACTAGTCCGCCACACCGGTCGGCGTTCGGGCTGGATGTCTTGAGCTGCTCCAGCCTTGCCAGGAGCAGCAGCAGGAGATCGAGCAGCTCCGCGCTCAGCTCACCGCTGGCCATCGCTGTGCGGAAGCCCTTCGCTCTACAAGCCACCCGAGCGACGCAAAGGCCGTGGCCGCAAGCGGGGCGCTCAGCCGGGCCATCCAGGATTCGGGCCGGAGCTGCTGCCGATCGAGCGGGTGGAGGAGGTGGTGGAGCACCACCCGGAGGTCTGCCACCGTTGCCGGCGATGGTGGCAACCAGTCACTACGGGCCCCGGCTCCGTGCCTTGGTGGGGCTGCTGGGTAGTGCCTTCCCTCTGCGTTTCAGCAAGAGCCAGGCACTGCTCGCTCAGTTGTTGGGAGTGGAGATCAGCCGAGGAGCGATCGCCAGGGTCCGCCAACGGCTGAGCGCAGCCTTGGAGCCATCGACGATGTTTCTGCAGAGGCTGAGCCGCTCAGCTGCGGCGGCGGTCGAACTGCTGGGAACGGCCTTTAGCGGCCTTGTGGTGAGCGCGGCGCCGGCCTGGTTCTGCAGGACCTGCCGGGGGAGCTCAGTCCAGCTGCAGCACACCGCGGTTGCGCTCGCGGCGCAGCTGATCCTTGGCAGCGAAGCGGGCGAGGCAGTCCCCCTGGGGCACCAGCACGCAGCTGACGTACTCGGAAGCCTCGCTTAAGGCAGCCCGGATCGCCTTGGCGGCCGGCGTGCGCTGGGCCTGGGAGCTGCTGTTGCCGAAGTTGAGGGTGCCGGCGGCGCCGGTGAGCACCTGGCCGGTGCGGCCCATGTTCGGCGCCAGCAGCAGCGCGGCCCCCGCCAGGGGCAGCAGACTCACCCCCTGCTGCTTCGCCTCGGCCACGCTGCTGGCCCGACCCTCCACCGTGCGGGCGCCCACCACCTCGCCGCTGCTGCTGTCCACCACACGGATGTCGATCGCCACGTAGTCCTTGGTTTCGAGCTGCTGCTGGTTGGTGCCGAAGCCCATCAGGCCGAAGTTGCTGCCGCTGCTCTTCGCCTCCACGTTGGAGTCGTAGGAGGTCACCGTGCCCAGCACGATGTAGCGGGCGCCAGTCATCTGGCCCTTGCGGGCGGCATTCGGGCCCGGGCGCACGATGCCCAGCTCGGTCAGTTCCTGCTCGCTCAGCACGGCGCCGACGTTGCTGCGTTCCACCACCTGCAGGCTGCCGGTGGCCTGCAGTTCATTGGCCAGCACCGCCGCCAGATCGGTCGCCACCGGCCCCTGCCACCACCAGGCGGTCTGGGTGACGGTGTTTTTGAAATCGGGCACGGAAACCGTGGGCTTGAGGGGGTATCCACCCTGGCCACCGACCTGGGCGAAGGCAGGGGGCAGCGGGGCCAGCAGGCCGGCCAGCAGCAGACCCAGGAGACGAGCCGTGATGGGCTGCTTCAGCATCGAATCGCCTGATTTTGGCCCTTCATTCAAGCAATCAGAATCGCGCCCATGCGGCGAGGCCGCTGGCCGGACAGCACCACCAGGGAACCGGGGGCATGGCGATCGAGCCAGGCAGGGCAGCAGCGCCTGGCCTTCACCAATCGATGAAGTGGACCACCGCCACGGCCATTCGGTAACCAGCTCGACGGTTGCCCCGCGCGATGTTCGGTTCACTGGTCCATCCCCAAGCCCAGCGCTGCCCCTCCGCAGCTGCCGCCATGACCGCCAGCCTCCCCAGCAGCGAACCGCTGCAGACCAGCCAACCCAGGGCGCCCCGCCAGACGCCGATGTTTGAGCTGGTGCCCTACGAAAAGTTCCGCGATACCCCGGCTGTTCGTTTCTTCGATATCACCGTCGCCACCTCCAATGCCCGCGATCTGGTGATCCACAGCGGCCCCGCCATCAGCCCCCCCGATGAAGAGAAAACCGGCGCCTGGCAGTTCTATCTGCATCCCCACCAGGAAGACAACCTGCTGGCCCTGCACGGTGGCCGCACCTTTTATCTGGTGAATCTCGGCTGGAATTATCCGTATCACATTGTTCGGCTCGAAACCGGTGGCGACATCCTGCGCATCCCCCCAGGCACCTTCCACCGTTCCGTCTCCGATCCCGACGGTTCGGTGGTGCTCAATCAGGCCGTGCGGCAGCCGGGTGCCGATGTGATGCGGGAGTTCCGCGTCTACAACAGCCGCCGCATCCCGCGCCTGTTCGCCACCACCTTCCGCACGGCTCCTCTACCCAAGCTGCACGGGGTCCGCTGGTAAGGATTGGCGGCTCCGCAAGGGCAGAACGGCAAGGCGGCACCAACCCCGCGCCCGACTGCGGTGCCACCCGTCCTCGGTGCCTGGGCCAAGCCTCTGGGGCACCGAGTTCAGGGTTGGCCGCTCACTCCAACCGCAGATCGAGGGTCAGATCGCCAGGGCGCTGACGACCGCCCCAGGCTGGCCCCACGGAGCTGGGCCAGCCTGGGCTATCCGGCTGCACGGGCCTGAAGGCCAGGTCCTGCTCCTCCAGCTGAAAGCGGCTGCAGCCGTTGGCGGTTCGAATCTCCAGCTGCAGCGGCAGCTGGGGCGCGATGGCGGGATGCAGGCAGGGATACAGCCGCAGATGCCGATAACGCAGCGCCAGGGTTGATCCCTGCAAGGGCAGAGGGCGGCCGTTGAGCCGCAGGCTGCCGTGCTGGCGGAAGCTGTCGCTGAAGCTGATCTCGAAACGGCGCAGGGAGCCGTCGATGAAGCGGCTGGTGAAGCCCCCTTGCACCGGCGTGTCGCAGATCAGGGGCCAGGGCTCCAGGGCCGGCCGCAGCACCACCCGGTCATCCCCCTGGTGCCACTCCAGTAGGGGCGGGAAGCGCCACTCCCAGATCTGCCGGTAAGGCGTCGAATCGAGCGCCAGGCCGTCGGCGGCCAGCTCGGCCAGGATTGCCTCCAGATCGGCCCACAGCTGGCTGGGCAGCAGCAGGCGGTCGTGCAGCTCGCTGCCCCAGTCGCGCAGGGCCCGAGGCCGATGGGCGGGCTCCAGCAGGTGGGCGGCCAGGCTGCTCCAGAGCAGGGCGATGGCGCTGCTCCAGCCCACCTGGGGCAGGCTTTCCAGGGCCCGGAATTCCACCAGACCCAGGCAGCCGGCAGGGGCACCGGGATTCCAGAACTTGTCGAAGCTGATCTCGCAGCGATGGTTGTTGCCGCTGCGATCGGCATGCAGATGGCGCAGGGTTTCGCCGATCAGACTGCGATGGTCGCCGCGGGGGTCGTCGGGGCTACGGCCGTCATCGGCTTGTTCGATGGCCCGGTAGGCCAGCTCCAGATCAAAGATCGAGCCGGCGGCCTCATCGGGCCTTGGCGCCTGGGAGGACGGACCCACGCCGGGGCCGCTGAACAGGTAGCTGAGGGCGGGGTGGTGCTGCCAGTAGCGCAGGATGCCCACCAGCCAGGCCGGCCGGCTGAAGAAGGGATGGTGGGCCAGGTCGGGTCCACCCCAGAGCAGGTGGTTGCCGCCACCGGTGCTCTCCTGGCGGCCACCGGCCGCCGCCTTCCAGCTGCGCAGGCCCTGGGCGGCGCCGGCCTGCTCCAGCAGGGTCATCCAGCCGTGGTAATCGGCCCAGCCATGGCAGATCGGCAGATTGATCTCGAGCACACCGGGATCGGCCGTCAGCCCCAGCACCTGCCAATGGCCATCGGCATCCACCGGCAACACACCGCTGAGCCGCGGCGCCGCCAGGTCGCCCAGGCTGTCGGCCACGGCCTGCAGCAGCGTTTCCAGCGGGCGGCGGGTGAGGGGCGGCAGGAACAGCTCCCAGCCATCGCTGCCGATTTCGAGGGTGAGCACCTGGCGTGGCAACGCCGCCGGCATGTGCTCCAGCGGCAGACGCAGGCCGGCCGGTCCCGGCGCAGCGCTGAGCTCCCGCAACGCCTCCTCCAGGGGCCAGGCCGCCGGCCGCCAAGGGATCGAGCGCCGGGCCGGATCGCCGTCATCGTCAGGATCGCTGACCTCCTCGGGATCGGAGCTCAACGGCACAGCCCAGATCCGCCGCTCGCCGTCGAGGGGATCGCGCAGGGGCAGCGGTTCGAGCTCGACCCCCAGGCCCTGGCCGAGCTTCGCCAGCCAGGCCTCTCCGTGATCACCCGCCAGTTGGTGGCCGCTCAGCCCCGGCTGACAGGGCCTGGGCCAGCGCACCGGCGGGCGGCCCTGCAGGCCGGTGATCAGGCGCAGGGCCCAGCGGGGATTCACCTCGCCGTCGTAACGCTTGCCAGGGCAGTACAGCATCGTGCTGCCAGGCCAGGCGCCGAGCTGCAGCTCCTGGCCGAGGCGACGGGCGATCGGCAGCTTGGTGGGGCCATCGGCGGTGACGCTCCACTCGGCCCCCTCGGGCTCGAGCGGCACCACGGTCGGCTCACCGCCGAGGGTCAGCTGGATGCCGGCCTTGGTCAGCCGGGCTTCGGCGGCCCGGGCTGCGGGTTCCATCCAGGTCATCGTCCAGGGGTCACGCAATGGGAACCACGCTGCACGCTTGCACAGGCACGGGCTGCACCTTCCAGATCCGCTCGGCGTACTCGCGGATCGAGCGATCACTGCTGAAGAAGCCGCAGCGGGCCGAGTTCAGCACCGACATCGTGCGCCAGCGCTGCGGATCCCGCCAGGCGGCATCCACGTCGTTCTGGGCGCGGCGGTAATCGCCGATGTCGGCCATCACCCGGAACGGATCGCTGCTGCAGAGGTTGGCCAGCAGCGGATGGAACAGGTCGCGATCGCCTTCACTGAAGTGTCCCGAGCCGATCAACTCGATCGCCTCCCGCGTCATCGGGTCATTCTCCAGCCAGGGCATCGGGTGGTAGCCGTTGCGGTTGATCGACGCCAGCTGCTCGGCGGTATGGCCGAACAGGAAGAAGTTGTCGTGACCCACCCGGTCGCGGATTTCGATGTTGGCACCATCGAGGGTGCCGATCGTGAGCGCGCCATTGAGGCTCATCTTCATGTTGCCGGTGCCGGAGGCCTCCATGCCGGCGGTGGAGATCTGCTCGGAGAGATCCACCGCCGGGTAGATGCGTTGCCCCAGCTTGACGCTGAAGTTGGGCAGGAACACCACCCGCAGGCGGCCGTCCATGGCCGGATCGATGTTGACGATCTCAGCGATCCCCACGATCAGACGAATAATAAGTTTGGCCATGGCGTAGCCGGGGGCCGCCTTGCCGCCGAAGATCACCGTGCGTGGGGGCAGGTCCTCGCCGGCGCGAATGCGCAGATAGCGCTCGACGATCTGCAGGGCTGCCAGATGCTGACGCTTGTATTCATGGATGCGTTTCACCTGCACATCGAACAGGGAGGCCGGATCCACCAGCACCCCGGCCTGGGCATGAATCGTGCTGGCCAGCCGTTGCTTGGCCTGCTCCCGCACCCCATGCCAGCGCTCCAGAAAGCTGGCATCGCCGGCCAGGGGCTCGAGCTTGCTGAGCTGGTCGAGATCCCGTCGCCAGCCGTGGCCGATCGTCTCATCGAGCAACGCGGAGAGCGGCAGATTGGCCACCGAGAGCCAGCGACGCGGCGTGACGCCATTGGTGACGTTGCTGAACCGTTCCGGCCAGATCGCGGCGAAATCATGGAAGAGGTTCTTCACCAGCAGCTCGCTGTGCAACTCGGCCACACCATTCACCTGATGGCTGCCGACAATCGCCAGGTGGGCCATGCGCACCTTGCGCTCAGGGCCCTCCTGGATCAGCGACAACTTTTGAAGCAACTCCGGCCGCCCCGGATATTTGAGGCGCATCATGCGCAGGAAGCGGGAGTTGATCTCATAGATGATCTCCAGCTGGCGGGGCAGCAGCTGCTGGAACAGCCCCAGACTCCAGCACTCCAGAGCTTCCGGCAGCAGGGTGTGGTTGGTGTAGCTGATCGTGGCGGTGGTGATGCTCCAGGCCGTATCCCAGTCGACGCCATGCTCATCGATCAGCAGGCGCATCAGTTCCGCCACGGCGATGGCGGGATGGGTGTCGTTGAGTTGAACGGCGTACTTGCGGTGAAAGTCCGTCACCGGCAGGCCCTGACCCAGGAGGATCCGGAACATGTCCTGCAGAGAGCAGGACACAAAGAAAATCTGCTGACTCAGCCGCAGGTGCTTGCCCTGCTCCAGCTCATCGTTGGGATAGAGCACCTTCGAGAGCGTTTCGGATTGCACCTTCTGCAGCACGGCGCGGGTGTAATCGCCGGCATTGAAGGAGGCGAAATCGAAGGCGTCGGGAGCCTGGGCCGACCAGAGCCGCAACGTGTTGGCGGTATGCACGCCGTAGCCCAGGATCGGCGTGTCATGGGCCACGCCGATCACGGTCTGACCGCCGATCTGCACCGGATAACGCCACTCCGGTCGGATCACCTCCCAGGGATTGCCTTGGGCCAGCCAGGGATCGGTGCTCTCCATCTGACCCGAGGGCCCGATCTGCTGGCGGAAGATGCCGAATTCGTAGCGGATGCCGTAGCCGATCGCCGGCAGTTCCAGGGTGGCCATCGATTCCTGGAAGCAGGCCGCCAGCCGCCCCAGGCCGCCGTTACCCAGGCCCGGCTCGGGTTCCTGGGCCAGCAGCTCCTCCAACGAAAGCCCCAGCTCACTACAGGCCGCTTCGGCCTCCTGGCGCAATCCGAGGCTGCCCAGGTTGTTCTCCAGATGGGGCCCGAGCAGGTATTCCGCCGAGAGGTACACAGCGGTGCGCACGTGTTGGCGCGTATAGGTCTCGGCCGTGTCCACCCAGCTGGTCAGCAGCCGGTCGCGCACGGCCAGGGCCAGGCAGAGGTAGTGGTCGTGGCTGGTGGCCAGCGACGGCGACTTGGCCTGGCTCGAGAACAGGTGGCGTCGCATCGACTGGGCCAGGGAGCTGGTCGGCAATGGAGCGCTGCCGGTGAGGGTGGCGGCCATGGGAAGGGCCCGGGCGAAGTGGGGCAGTCATCGCCCGGCGCGGTGGTCTGTGTTGTCCCAACCGCTACCAGGGCCAATTCCTTAAGGCCGGCTTTGGATCGCGGGCCTTGCGCAGCGCCGAGCTGGCTGGCGGCGGCAACTCAGAGCTGCAGCACATCCATCGCTTCGGCCGCCAGCTGGCAGTTCTCGAGGATTTCGGCCTCGATGCTCCAGTCCATCTCGCTCTGCACGGGCTGGTCGCCGGAAAAACTGCCGTTGATGGCGGCGGTGAGCAGGGGCTTGGAGGAGGTGGCCAGGGTGATGTAGCGATCGTCGATCGCCCCCATGCCACTGGGATCGAAACCGCGCCAACCCGCACCGGGCAGGTAGATCTCGGCCCAGGCGTGCAGGTCGTAGTGGCGGGGCTTGGGCTCCACCAGGTGATAACCGCTGACGAAGCGGGCCGGCAGACCAACGCAGCGGCAGGCTTCGATCATCAGCATCGCCAGATCACGGCAGGAGCCCACCCGCTCCTTGAGGGTGCGACCAGCCGGCCAGGCCGGGCCCACATGGCGCTGGGTGTACTTCACCCGGTCCTGAATCATTTCCACCAGTTGGTTCAGGAACATCAGGGCCCGCTGATCACTGCCCATCAACGCCTCCTGGGCCAGGTCCACCGCGGCGGGATCATGCTGGCCATTGGGGAGCCAGCCGGCGATCGCACCACTGAGATCGGTGTTGAGATGGCCGATCGGATAGGGAAGCTGGGGTTCGTTGTCCTCCAGGCAGATGGCCAGCGGCGGCGGCAGCTGGGTTTCCACCTCACTCACCGAACGCACCTTGAAGTGGTCGGTGCTGCCTTCAAAGCGAGCCCGCAGAATCTCGTCACCGCTGGCGGCCATCAGTGGGTAGAGCCAGGCCGGTTCGGGCGTGATCGCGAACTGAAAGTGCACCAGACGCTGAAAGCCATGACCCCGGGGTTTGAGGCAAAAACGATGGGGTCCCAGCAGCACCGGCGCGCTGTAGCGATACTCGAGGGTATGGGTTACGCGGGCACGCATTCGGGTTCAATGCCGGAGGTGGTGCTACTGGCGGAGATGAAATAACGAGCTTCGATCAGATCATGGAGCCGGTTGAGATCCTGTTGCAGATGGTCGATCGCCTCGTGCAAACCATTGGCGATCAGTTCGTCAATCCGGGTGAAACTCCAGCGAGCGAGCACCAGGCCGACGAGGCATTCGAGATCATCGGGCGGACCGGGGACGGCGCTGCTGCGGATGATGCGCAGGGTATCGCTGATCCGCTCCAGGCAGTACCGAACCGAGCGCGGGAAGATCGGATCGAGCAGCAGGAAGGCGGCCACCGCCTCCGGTGCGATCGCCTGATGCCGCGACTGGCGGAACATCTGGTACGCCCCGGCCGTGCGCAGCAGGGCAATCCACTGCAACTCGTCGAGCACGCCACCCACCTCCTCATGGCTGGGCAACAGCAGAAAATATTTGACATCCAGAATGCGGGTGGTCTTCTCGGCCCGCTCCAGCAAGCGGCCCAGGCGGCTGAACTGCCAGGAAAGATCGCGGCTGAGGGTGGCATCGGTGATGCCATAGAACAACTGGCAGGCGCGGCGAATTTCGCGCAATTGCTCCTGAGGCGGCTGGCTCCAGAAGCTCACCTCCTGCAGATTCCAGTAGACATCGTTGATCTGTTCCCACATCTCGGTGGTGATCACGTCACGGATCTGGCGGGCATTCTCGCGAGCAAACTCGAGGCAATTGAGCACGCTACTGGGATTGTCGGCGTCGCGCACCAGAAAGCGAATCACATCCTCAGGACGACCGGAGGGATAGAGCTTGTCGAACAGTTCCCGATCACCGCTGGCATCGATCAGGGGCAGCCAGGGTTCGGCGCTGCCGGGGGGGCAGTCCAGGGCCATGGCCTCACTCACTTCAACGAAGCGGGAGATATTCTCGGCCCGCTCCACATAGCGGTTGATCCAGTAGAGAGAATCGGCAACGCGGCTCAGCATGGGGCCACCTCCTGGCTCTGCACCTGGCGCCGGGCCTGGCCCTGAATCTGAGACTGCTGGCCGCTGGCGCTGCTCTCGTCGACGATCCAGGTGTCCTTGCAGCCACCCCCCTGGGAGGAGTTGACCACCAGCGAACCTCGCCGCAGGGCAACGCGGGTGAGGCCGCCGGGGGTCACCCAGGCCCCCTTGCCGCGCAACACATAGGGCCGCAGATCGACATGGCAGGGGTAAAGCTCGCCTTCGCTGAGGGAAGGAACCGTGGAGAGCTCCAGGGTGGGCTGGGCGATGTAGTTGCGCGGATCAGCCTTGATCTTGGCGGCGAACTCACCGATCTGCTCAGCGCTGGCGTGGGGGCCGATCAGCATGCCGTAGCCGCCAGCTTCGGCCACGGCTTTCACCACCAGCTTCGGCAGGTTCTCGAGCACATAGGCCTGATCCGCCGGCTTGGAGCAGAGATAGGTGGGCACATTTTCGATGATCGGCTCCTCGCCCAGGTAATAGCGGATCATCTCCGGCACATAGGCATAAATCAGTTTGTCGTCGGCCACACCGGTGCCCGGGGCATTGGCAATCGCCACCCGACCGGCCTTGAAGCAGGAGATCAGCCCCTTCACCCCCAGCAGCGAATCGGCGCGGAACACGTCCGGATCCAGAAAGTCATCGTCAATGCGGCGGTAGATCACATCCACCGGCTCCAGGCCACTGGTGCTGCGCATCCACACCCGGTCGCCCTCGCAGATCAGGTCGCGGCCCTCCACCAGCTGGATGCCCATCTGCTGGGCCAGATAGCTGTGCTCGAAATAGGCGCTGTTGAACACCCCGGGAGTGAGCAGCACCACCTTGGGGGTGTCCGTCCAGGGGGCGAGTTCGCGCAGGGTCTGGAGCAGCTGGGAGGCGTAGTTGTCGATCGGCTGCACGGTGCGGCCGGCGAACAGGCTGGGGAAGATGCGCTTCATCACCCGCCGGTTTTCGAGGAAGTAGGCCACCCCCGATGGGCAGCGGAGGTTGTCCTCCAGCACCCGCCAAGTGCCATCGCCATCGCGCACCAGATCAAGGCCGGAGATATGGCACCAGCGGCCGAGCGGCGGAATCAGGCCCTGCATCTGGGGCCGCCAACCCTGGGAGCTTTCCACGTCCTCCCGCGGCACGATGCCGTCAGCCATGATCCGGCCCTCACCGTAGACATCGGCCAGGAACTGATCGATCGCCTCGAGGCGCTGGATCAGGCCCTTCTCCAGCCGCTGCCATTCACCGCTGCCGATCAGTCGGGGCAGGGGATCAAAAGGCAGGATCCGCTCCACGCCCTGGCTACCGGAATCGTTGAGACGGAAGGTGGCGCCCAGGCGCCGCAGCAACATGCCGGCAGCGGCATGGTTGTGGTTGAGCTGGTCCAGGCCCATCTGCCCCAGGGAGGAGAGCAGGGGCGTCAGCGAGGCGCGGGGCTGGTCGACGGCGCTGAAGTACTCGTCGTAGCCATGGTTGGGTCGGTACTCCGTGAACATGCGCGCGCTGCTGTTGGCGAGATCCTGCAGCGGCGCAAGGACCAGGGCCGGTTACTTTCGCTACAGGAATCCGGTTAGTCTGCCTGAAACTGCTCCCTGCGGCCGAGCTGGGTCAACTGAGCCTGGCCTGCAAAGTGCCGCCAACCCTTGCCGCCACTGGTCATGCCTGGGTTCAGGGGCACCCCGGCAGCTTGGCGTTGCAGGCAGGCCAGCACCCCGCCAGAACAGAGACCCCGAGCCCGGATGTTTCTTCACTGGTCGTACTGGCGTCCACCGGGGGGAGAATGGAGTCCTGGCCGGGGTGGCGGTATGGATGAACCCCAGAATTCTCAACTCAGCTCAGCCGACGACAGCCCGGTGCTGCTCACCGACATCGGCACGGCCCAGGCCAAGGAGTGGCTCGGGGAGGAGCACCGCCGCCTGCACCGCTTCCCCGTCCAGGCCAGTCGCCCGATCGCGCTGCGCCAGCTGGATGCTGAGCACGCCATGGTGGGCCGCTGGCTGCTGGTCGACATCCTCGACATCAGCAAAAGCGGCATGTGCCTGATCGTTTCGGGTACCCGGGACTTCCCGAAAGGACAACATCTGCTGCTGGATGTGCGCGCCCATCCCGGTATCGGCAAGCTGCGCCTCGAGGCCGAGGTGTGCTGGTGCAGCCATACCTTCGGCTTCACCACCTGCGGCGTACGGTTCCTCGAACCGCAGCCGACGGTGCCCAGGCTGGAAATGGAGCACCGCACCGAGCATCGCGACCCCAACGACGAGCCCTGGGCCCAGGAGTGAAGGGCCTGGATGGCACCCGGCGGCGAAGCCGAGGTGGCGCCTGGGGACCAGGCTGGCAAAGCTGCAGCCCAAGGCCACGAGCCTCATAACAACGGACTGACGACAACATCGTTACTGCTGCCACGAAATAGCAGCGAAATAGATGCACCCTTGTCTCCTCACGGCCTGCGCTTGCTAAGTTGCGAAGACTGTATTACAAGATAAATGGAAAAGCGTTCTTATTTGTTGGTGATTGCTGCTGGAATGCTTGCCGCCTCGACCGTTTCGCCGGCTCACGCAATTATCCAAACCCAAACTGTAGGGCCTGTTTCCTTCAGCACTTCGGGCACAACCGTAAGTACTTCTACTGTCCCCATTTCTTTCGCTGGATTCAACACCGCTCTTGGTACCCTTAGCAGCGTCCGGTTGACCAATGGAACGGGAGGGAACATCGCCGGAACCTTTGGCGGTGACGTTTCGCTGGCCAAGATCAGCGGCCCCGCCAGGACCTTCACAGCGAGCGCATTCCCAACATTTATTTTTTCTAATCTTTCTTCATTCTCGGGCAGCGGTTCTTCTGTCACACTTGGTGGACCTGGTGGGCAACTTGACGGAACATACATCGTTTCCGGCACTGGCACTCAAGGCGCGATTGCGACTGCTGGCGGCTCTTACAGTGGAACAACATCGGCGCTGGCCACCAATTCCATAGCTCTCAGGAACTATTTCAGCGGTACGCCAACGATTAATTCTTACTTCACGAACTGGACCATTGCATCAACTCCAGCCGGAGGCTTGTCTACTGTCGATTTACTCCCTGAAGATGGCACTTCTGCCACCCTCTCAGGCCAATTGTATCTGACCTATGAATATGATGATGGCGTGAACCCCGTTCCCGGTCCGTTCCCAGTCCTTGGTGCAGGAGCCGCCTTTGGCTTCTCTCGCAAACTACGCCAGCGCATCCGCTCCAGCGCTGGCTGAGCCCCGAATCATTGGATCAGAATCGACGTGAAACCGATCTCCCATCCCCCACCTTGAGCAGGTGGGGGTTTTTATTGACAACACATGGCGCTCCATGGAGTAGCTGCTCATCACAAGCCAAGAGGCCCACTCCCACTCCTCACAGCACCTCCATGACAGCCCGTGATTCAGCTTCAGCACCCTTCGCCTCACAACACCTAGACCCACCGAGCCGAATCAAGACTGTCTTGGCGACCCCCAAGAACTCCGCATTCGCCTCTTCAATCCGTTGATTCCCAACCAGGAAAAGCCTTTACGGCCCGACCCACTGTCGACAGGCACGATCCTCGCCCACCAAACTTACACCGACAAATCTTACGCTCAGCATCCAGCATGGATTCCAATAAGCTAGCTTCGCTCCTTTTAAATTTAGCCTATACCTTATTTGCAGTATTTCTAGCAATCATTGCCATTGAAGCACTCCCGCCTCGCTTGCTGGATCCAGACTGGATTGTCGCTTTGGCGGCAAACCTCGTTAATACAGTCACGATCCCACTGGTAGGACTTGGCTTGGTTCATTTAGCAGCCAATTTCTCTTCAGAGCCTCGTTTTCAGCTGATCCAGCGCCGCTTAAGTCGCCTGGCAACCTGGGTGACTCTTGGCTTTTTGCTGCTCTTACCCTTGCTGGGCCTGCTCCTTTTCTTTAACAGTCAAAAGATCGAACGAGCTAACGCCGTTCAAAAAGTTCAGATTGAACAAAAAGCCGGTCAAATTCGCCAGGCCGTGATCGAGGCTCAGACCCCCAAGGAGCTCCAGCGCGCCATGGCAGCGCTGCAAGGCCCCCAGGTTAGTGGCGCTGATTTGAATCAACCGCTGCCGCAGATCAAGGAACAGATCCTGGGAGTTGTCAGCCAAGCTAAGTCGAGTTTTCTTGCACAACAGAAAGGGCCTTATGCCAAGGAATACATCCCGGCACTGAGGCAGATTCTGCGCATCTCTGTGCTGAGCTTGATCTCAGGCCTTGGCTTTGCCTCTCTCGCCTGGCATCCCAACACCAACAAAAGCCTGCTGACGTCTTGGCTTGAATTCTTTCGGTCCTTGGCGCCAAATCGTGCCGGCGTCAAGCGACCCTGGCCCAAATGGCTCACGGCAACGCAGAAAAGGCTCAAGGCCTACATGGCCAAGCAAGTCTTACGGCAACATGCCATGAAACGCAATCATGCCATGAATCGCCAGACCGCCAGACAAAAGCGAGCCTTGAGGAGGAAGCGAAATGAGACCATCAAGGCAGGTCAAAGCATAGGAAAAAAGTCCCAGATCTAGCTCCAAGATCGGGACTGGAAGCCCTGACGAGCCGATTGGCAGTCAACCTCAGGTGCAAGCAGCGATCGCGCCACGTGCCGCTGCTGCTGCCATCAGAGCAGGAAATAACGCTGGGCCATCGGCAGCACCTCCGCCGGCTCACAGCTGAGCAGTTCGCCATCGGCGAACACCTCATAGGTCTGGGGGTCCACCTCCATCTTCGGCAGGGCGTTGTTGTTGCGCATCGCCGTCTTACCGATGCCGCGCGTGTTCACCACCGGCACACAGGGACGCTTCAGCCCCAGACTGCGGGGCAGATCAGCATCAAGCGCAGCCTGACTCACGAAGGTGAGGCAGCTGGGCGCCAGGGCGCCGCCATAGGCGGCAAACATCGGCCGGCCATGCACCGGCCCCGGGGTGGGAATCGAGGCATTGGCATCGCCCATCTGGGCCCAGACGATCGAGCCCCCCTTGACCACCAGCTCCGGCTTGACACCAAAAAAACCGGGCTTCCATAGCACCAGATCGGCCAATTTGCCCACCTCCACCGAACCCACCTGGCTGTCGAGGCCGTGGGCAATCGCTGGATTGATTGTCACCTTGGCGATATAGCGCTTGAGGCGGGTGTTGTCGTTGCGCTCCGAATCACCGGCCAGGGGGCCACGCTGCACCTTCATCTTGTGGGCGCTCTGGAAGGTGCGGATGATCACCTCTCCCACCCGGCCCATCGCCTGGGAATCGCTGGCGATGATGCTGAAGGCACCCAGGTCGTGGAGGATATCTTCGGCCGCGATCGTTTCACGGCGGATGCGCGATTCAGCGAAGGCCACATCTTCGGGAATGCGTGGATCGAGGTGGTGGCACACCATCAGCAGGTCGAGGTGCTCCTCGAGCGTGTTGCGGGTGTACGGGCGGGTGGGATTGGTGGAACTGGGCAGCACGTTGGCTTCGCCGCAGATACGAATGATGTCCGGCGCATGGCCGCCGCCGGCCCCCTCGG
>CAIZOZ010000182.1 GCA_903934745.1 uncultured cyanobacterium | reverse complement strand
GCCGCGCAGATCCAGCGGGATGCGGTGCGCTCCGAACGGGAGGATCAGCGCGATCCCCGCACCAACGAACTGCGCTCCACCACCTGGACCACCCGCCAGGACATCCGGGTGAGCAGCGCCGATGTGGAGCTGGTGCGCAAGGTGGCTGCCGCCGCTGGCGTGTTGATCGGCCAGGGCGTGCCGCTGACGATCAATCCGCCGGCCTTCACCTACACCAAGCTGGCCGAAAAACGGGTGGACATGCTGGCCAAGGCCACCCGCGACGCGGCGGAGCGGGCCCGGGCCATCGCCCGTGAGGCCGGCAGCGCCATCGGGCCGATCACCAATGCCGACACCGGCACCTTCCAGCTCACGGCGCCGAACTCCACCGATGTCGGCAACAGCGGCTCCTACGACACCACCACCGTGGACAAGGACATCACAGCGGTGATGGCGGTGACGTTCCGGGTGCGTTGAGATCAGGGGCGTGGAGAATCCAAAGGAATGGAGCAGCCCATGAAGATCGCCCGCTACAGCGACCCCGACGGCGCCGAGCAGTACGCCCTGGTCCATGCCGATGACAGCCACGAGCGCCTTGAGGGCAACCCCCTGGCAGCCGATGGCGCCGTGCGCCCCAGCGGCGAGGCGGCCCGGATCGCCCACCTGCTGGCGCCGCTGGAGCCGACCGCGATTCTGGGCATCGGCGTCAACTACCGCCGCCACGCCGCCGAGTTCGGCTCGCCGATTCCGCAGCATCCGGTGCTGTTCCTGAAGCCGCCCTCGGCCCTGCAGCATCCCGACGCCGCGATCGAGCTGCCCACCAGCCTGGCCAGCCACCAGGTGGATGCTGAAGCCGAACTGGCGGTGGTGATCGGCCGGCGTTGCCGCAATGTGGGCCGCGAAGAGGCCCTGTCGTACGTACTCGGCTACACCTGCGCCAACGACGTCAGCGCCCGCGACTGGCAGAAACGCCCCGAACTCGGCGGCGGCCAGTGGTGCCGCGGCAAGAGCTTCGACACCTTCGCTCCCCTGGGCCCCTGCCTGACCCTGGAGGCGGCGATCCCGGATCCCAACGCCCTGCGTCTGCGCGGCTGGCACAACGAGCTGCTGGTGCAGGACGCCAACACCGACGACATGATCTTCGATGTGCCCGCCCTGATCGCCTTTCTCAGCGGCAGCACCACATTGCTGCCAGGCACCGTGATCCTCACCGGCACCCCCAGCGGCGTCGGCATGGCGGCCGATCCGCCCCGTTGGCTGCAGCCGGGGGATCGGGTGGTGGTGGAGATCGAGGGCATCGGCCGGCTCTGCAATCCGGTGATCGCCGAGCCCAGGGCTTGAGCGCTTCAGGGGCCGGCTGGTGCCAGGTGCAGCCGCAGAACGTCGGGCTGCTGCTGGGCTTTACGGCGTTGCTGCTGGCGGTGGTGGTCGCCTCACTGGCCAGCGGCGTCACCGTCGCCCGCCGCTCGATCCGCCGGGAGCTTGAACCCGGGGCCTTCGCCCTGGCGGGTCTGGCGCTCTGCCCCCATACCGCACCAGCGCGGTGCGCCAAGCTGGCCCCATCACACTGATCTGCCCCCGCGATGGCGCCCCTGCCCGCCCCGGAAGCCAGCCAACACCTGGAAACCACCGCCAGCCTCGACGCCCGCAAGCTCCGCTTTGAGGTCAACCGGGTGCGGCTGCCGATGGGCGTGGAGGGCCAGTTCGGCATCATCCGCCACCCGGGCGCCTCCCTGGCGGTGCCCCTGCTCGATGACGGCCGGGTGGTGCTGCTGCGCCAGTACCGCTTCGCCGTGGCGGCCCGCATCCTCGAGTTCCCGGCCGGCACCCTCGACGAGGGCGAGGATCCGCTCAGCACGATGCAACGGGAGCTGCAGGAGGAGGCGGGCTACAGCGCCAGCCGCTGGGATCCACTCGGAACGATGCTGCCCTGCCCCGGCTATTCCGATGAGGTGATCCACCTGTTCCTGGCCCGCGAGCTCACGGCCCTGGCCGAACAGCCCGCCGGCGATGACGACGAGGATCTGGAGGTGTTGCTGCTGCAGCCAGCCGAGCTCGATGCCGCCCTGGCCAGCGGCAATGAATACCTCGACGGCAAGAGCCTGGCGGCCTGGTTCCAGGCCAAGCAACTGCTGGGGCTCTGAACAGCCTCACCGCTGGAGGCTGCCGCCGCCGCTCCCGGCCCGATCGGGAGGCGATCCGATCCTGAGCGGCCAGGCGCTCCTGCAGCCTCCGCAGGCCGAAGCCTCGCTGAGCCCCGCGACCCGACCGGCTTCGCCCCCGCTATCCCTCACCCTTTCCTTGCGCCCCCTTTTGCCCCGATGAGTCCTGAGCGCTGGCTGTTCTGGCATCGCCGTGATCTGCGCCTGACCGACAACCTCGGCCTGGCCGCAGCGGCGGCCGCCACCCCGGCACTGACGGGGGTGGTGGTGCTCGATCCGGCGGAGCTGGAGGCCACCACCATGGCGCCGGCCCGGCGCTGGTTCCTGCGCGAAAGCCTGCGGGAGCTGGGCGAGCGCTGGCAGGCGGCCGGCAGCCGGCTGCTGCTGCTGGAGGGTGATCCCGTCGAGCTGCTGCCAAGCCTGGCGGCGGCTCTCGGGGCCGACGTGGTGGCCTGGAACCGGGATGGGGAACCGCTCGCCCGCGAACGCGATCGGCGGGTGGCCGCCGCCCTGCAGGCCACCGGCCGCAAGGTGCTGGTGGACTGGGATCAACTGCTGATCGCCCCGGAGCAGCTGCGCACCGGCGGCGGCGATCCCTACCGGGTGTATGGCCCTTTCCTGCGCAACTGGCGCCACCAGGTGGAGCGCAAGGCGCTGCTGGGATCCGCCGCCAGCGGCGGTCTGGAGCCGGTGGCGGCTCCCGCGGGCCTGCTGGATCTGGCCCCCGAACACCTGAGCGACGCCCAACGGCAGAGCTGGGATCGCCTTCCCCTGCGCCAGCTCGACACCGCCTCCCTGCTGGGAGAGGGCTTCGCCGGCGCCGAGCTTTGCCCCTGCCGGCCCGGCGAAGCGGCCGCCCTGGCCCAGCTGGAGGCCTTCTGCGATGGCGGCAGCGGCGGTGATGGCCCGATCAGCGCCTACGAACCCGGCCGCAACATCCCCAGCCAAGCCGGCACCTCGGCCCTTTCGGCCGCCCTGGCCCTAGGCACGCTGAGTCCGCGCCAGGCCTGGGCCGCCGCCCAGCAGTCCCGGGAGCTGGCCCGCAGCGAGGAGGCCCTGGCCTCCATCACCGTGTGGGAGCAGGAGCTGGCCTGGCGCGAGTTCTACCAG
>CAIZOZ010000181.1 GCA_903934745.1 uncultured cyanobacterium | reverse complement strand
TGCATGGGCATGTTGGCGCGATTCGGCGCGAACATCTGCGCGAAGCGACCGGGCGCCTTGATGCCTTCCTCCAGCCCCCGCTGGGTGATCACCCTGCGCGATGCGATCAAGCGGGAGCACGGCCTCGGCTGGAGCGTGCGGGAGATGGGCGGCCGGATTCAGCTGACCCGTCGATTCGATGACGGCACGCGCAGCAGCGTGACCCTCGATCTCCCCTGGAGCCCGGCCAGCACCACATCCGCCCTCAGCCAGATCAAGGAACTGCGCGAACGGATGGAGAGCGCGGGGCTCTCCATCAAGGAGGCCCAGCAGTTGGTGTCCTCCCCGGTGGCCCGTGCCGAGGGGCGCATCGACTGGGAGCTGGTGATGCAGCGGTTCGAGAAATACAAGGTGCTCGACAGTGGCGATGTCCGCCCCAGTACCTTTGAGCGCCTGTACCGGCCCGTGCTCAACCAGGTGCGGGAGGTGGTGCGCACCAGGCCGATTCCGCGGGATGGACGATCCGTGCTGACGGCGCTGCGAGACACCTACGGCGGGCCGTGAATGAACGTCGATGGAGGAGGAGGCCCTGCTCTCAACCCTCCATGACCGGATCCAGCTCCAACCCCGGGTATAGGAAGGCGCGGCTGAGCCGCTGGCAGTCGCCGTTGCTCACCGAGGCTTCGCGCAGGGTGGCCTCCCAGCTGGTCGCCACGGTGGTGAAGATCCGCGTGAGGATCGCTTCGGCTTCTGCCGGCTGGAGCAGAAACCGGCCCGCCGCGGCCAGGATCGCCCGGCGGTTGGCCCAACGGCTGGGGCTGCGGTCCACCAGGCCACAGGCCATGGCCAGGTCGCGTCGGGTCTCGGCCTGCACGGGTGCAGGGGTGAGGTCGTAGGCGGGGCTGAGCTGCCAGCTGCGGGATCGGGCCAGCAGCGCATGGTTGCGGGGATGGTCGTCCATATTCGAGACCGCGGCGTTGAAGCAGATCCGGCTGAACAGCTCCCGCAGATCCACCGCCGGTTGAACGCTGACGCGGCGGAGCTCGTCGGCCAGCAGCAGATAGGACCACTTGCCGCGATCGGTGGCGCTGTCTTCGGCCTGCAGCAGGGTGAGGGCACTCACCATGCGATGGCGCCTGTATCCGCCTTCGCTCCAGTCGCGATCGAAACGCTTCACCAGCAACACATCCACATCGCCCACCCGGGTTAGACGACTGTCGGCCACCTGCAGTCCGCATCGGCGAGCCAGCAGCAGCAGACCGTGCTCCACCCGCGGCTGGTTCCAGGTATCCGAAGGCGCTGGGAACTTGGCCAGCCAAAGGGCCTGATCGGCCTCCACGGTGGTCTTGGGACGGGCGCCGCCCATCGAGGTGCCGGCCTGGCCAAGCAGCTCCTCGACCTGCTCCAGGGCCGAGCCTGCCCGGTGGGGTTCGTCGCGGAGGATCGCATCGGCCGCCTGCTTGATGCGTTCCAAATCGAGGGTGCGGTGGAAGCGACGCTGCGGCGCCGGTGGTTCCACGCCGCGGCCGAAGCCCACCGCACCGCAGCGGTCATCTGGCCCGAGCAGCAGCAGATCGAAATCGCTGGGCTCCCCCAGGCCGCCATGGCGAGCGATCACCCGGCGACCCCAGTGATCCGGCAGGGCATCGCGCAGCGCCCCGAAGAAGCCCCCCAGACGGGCCGTCTCGAAGGGGCCCTGGCGCAGCTTCAGCTGCACGGGATCCAGCTCCACGGCCTCCGCGCGCTCCCGGTAGCGGCGGCCATAGACGAACGTGCCCACCAGTTGGCCCTGCCGATCGCGGCTCTGCGAAAACCGGCCGGCGGTGACGAACTCCGTGCTGCCCGGCAGGACCACGTAGACGTAGCACTCGAGATCCGATGGCATGGCTGGAGAGCCCCGCGGGTAGGCGTGGTGGATCAGAAGTTGTCGTCGAAGCGATGGCGGCGGGGGGCCTGACCCGGCTGGCGAGCCGCCTCCAGGGCCTTGCCCTCCTCATCCCGGTCGGGATCTGCCACCACCTGTAGCTGATCGAGCAGCCCCAGGACCCAGAGGGCACCGAGGTAGGCGGCCATCGAGGTGCCGGGCTTGCCGCGCTCCACATCGGCCACGGTGAAGCGGCTCACGCCCATCCGCTCGGCCACATCCTCCAGCCGCCAGCGGCGCCGTAGCCGAGCGGTGCGGATGTTGCGGCCCAGCCGCTGCAGGGCCTGCTCCAGGGCCGCCGGGGGGTGCTGAACGATGGGACTGAGCTGGGCCAAGCAGGCAAATGACAGGCAAGGATGAGTGATGACAGCTTAAAGGACTCATGGGTTGCCTGATGGCACCATGGCCTGCCGCGGCAGTTGATGCCCAGGGCCATGTCCGGGGGGCGCTGGCGACCGCACCTGGCCTCACCGTTCAGAGCGGCCCGATCGGCCAGGCTGGGGCGTCGTTCCGTGGCTCCCTGCCGGTGCCCCGTTCCTCCGCCCTGAATACCCAGGTGCTGATCGCCCTGGGACCCGAGTGCCTGGCGGAGCTGCTGCTGGAGCTGGCCGGCAGCGATCCGGCGATCAAGCGCCGCATCCGCCTGGCCGTGGCCAATGCCACCAGTCCCCAGGATGCCGTTGCCCAGGTGCGCCAGCGACTGGCCACCATCGCCCGCTCGCGGAGCTTTCTGGAGCGCGAGCAGCGCCGGGCGGTGCTGCAGGAGCTGACCCTGCAGCTGGAGGCGATCACCGGCCCGATCGCCCAGGCCGAGCCCAGGGCCGCCCGGGAGCTGCTGTGGCAGTTCCTGGAGCTGGGCAACAACGTGCTGGGCCGCTGCGATGACAGCAGTGGGCTGCTTGGTGATGTGTTTCGCCAGGCGATGGGCCAGCTGGGCCGGATCACCGAGGCGGCGCAGCCCGACCCCGCCACGTTGGCGGAGCAGGTGTTCGAGGCCTTCTGTGACAACGGCTATGGGGTCTTCGACGGGGTGATTGGGCAGCTGAAGCAGGCGCTTGGGCCGGAGGGTCTGGCGCTGCTCAAGTCCCGTTTCGTGCAGCTGGCCGAGCAGCCGGTTCCCGTGCCGCCGCGGCAGGAGTGGCAGCAGGTGGGCTGGGGCTCCGGCGGACCCACCTACGCCCATGAGCGCGAGGAAAGCTCGCGCCAGTGGACCGTGAAGCTGGGCCTTCAGGACGTGGCCACGGCGATGGGCGATATCGATGCCTACATCGCCCAGTACACGCCCGAGCAGCAGCGCTTCCCCCGCATCGCCACCGGCATCGCCCGGCGGCTGCTGGCGGTTGGGCGGCCGGAAGACGCGCTTGCTTACCTCACCCGAGCCACTCCCGACCGCACCCGCTGGCCGGAGATGGAATGGGAGGAGACCCATATCGAAACCCTTGAAGCCCTGGCCCGGCCGGACGAGGCCCAAGCCGCCCGTTGGAGCTTGTTTACGCGCTGCCTTCGCTCAGATGTGTTGCGGGATTACCTCGATCGCCTACCGGCCTTTGAGGATGGGCCGGCGGAGCAACGGGCGATCGAGCAGGCCCTGGCCCATCCTTCGGTGGATCAGGCGCTCAGCTTCCTGATCCATTGGCCTTCCTGCCTCGGCCGGGCCTCAGAGCTCGTGGTGAAACGCCGCAGCCAGCTGGATGGAGACCAGTACACCCTTCTGGGGGCCACCGCCGAGAAGCTGAGCCAGGCGCATCCCCTGGCAGCCACCATCGCCCTGCGATCGATGGTGGACTTCACCTTGGCCAACGCTCGCTCCAGCCGCTATGGCCATGCCGCCCACCACCTCCAGAGCTGTGAGCGGCTCAGCTCCCGCATCGCCGACTGGCATGAGATCCCCAGCCACGACGCTTACCTCGCCGGGATCCGCCAGAACCATGCCCGCAAGAGCAGCTTCTGGAAGCGGATGCAGGAGCTGGGGATGGCTCAGGGAAGCTGATGCAGGACGACGGCAAAAACAGATGGATGCCGCCGCTTGGGGTTTGCTGTTCTATTCCTGGAGACTGGGCGGGCGCTCAGATCAGGGAACCGGAACGCTGGAGCGAGCAGGACGGGCCGACGGGTTCTGTAGCGACTGCCACTCGGGCATAGGAGGCCTCTGTAGAGATAGGGGTGGGAACAGGCATGGCAGTGCGAGGGGAATGGATCGGCAGGCGCCCATGGGCGCGGAAGGCTTCAGGAGCAGATCGATGCAGTAGGCACGGCCCAGTGACCGGCGGATGGGCTGACCTCCACAACGGCGAAGGGCACCGGAGAGCGGATGCCCCAACTGCCGCCAGCTGCAGGATTCGCGCAGAACGGCCCCGGCTTGCTTGGGCAGGGTTGCGCGAAACCGTGCGCGAGCAATCGGGGTGAGCGGGCAAGAGCCCAGTCAGTCACTTGAATTCAGCCACGCCTTCTAAGCAGCCGGTCGTGTGTTCGAATCACACAGGGGGCGTTTCAGTCAGAGCCTGATTTTTCAGCCCAAAAGCCTCTCTGCCACAGGCTTTTGGGCTGACAGGCTTTACCTGCTTCTGCTTGCTCGTGCCAGGCTGTGAGAAGGACCTTCTCACATACCTTCTCACATGCCAGCGGTCCCGGAATGGGATGTTCTGCTCCGCGGCGGCGTCCTGCGAGCCCTCGGCCAGAGGGGCTGCCGAAGCGGCTGGACGGTGTCGAACTTCAGGGGGCGGGCCCGGCTTCACATCACGGCTCGCGCCGGTGATGGGCATCGCAAGCAGCTGCTCCTGCCGTACCCCTGGGAGTCGGACCAACTCGAAGCCATCCGCGATGGCGTGGTGACGGTCTTCGAGGCCTTCCAGAACGGGGTCCCTCTCGAGCTGGCCATTGCGGAGCTGGGTGCAGCCAAGGCTGAGGCTGAGGCCAGGCGCCAGGCAGAAGCCCTGGCCAGCCAGCCATCAAACCTCCAGCCCAGCGTTCCACCTCCCGCAACAGCCAGCCGCCCGATCTCGATTGACTGGGCCGGCCTGATCCGCCGCTACCAGCAGCACAAGCTGCGCAGCGGCGAAATCAAGGAAACGACCTGGGAGCGGCTTTACAAGCCGCGAATGGCGCTGGTCCTCAAGACAGCGAAAGGGCCACCGACTACCCGCGATGCAACCCAACTGCTGGAAGCGCAAGCTGATCTGTGGAGTCAGCGCCCTGGCTGCCGCACCAGAAGACTGCAAATCCAGTACACCGCTGCTCTGCTGCGTTGGGCGGTTGGCCAGAAGCTGCTTCCAGCCCAATGGGCTCCGGCGCCTGACCTCTCCACAATCATTGGTCGGTCACGGGAGAGCCGAGCGGTCACGACACCGATTGCCGTGCCAGACATCCTGGCGATGGTGCAGGCCATTCCGGACTCGCGCTGGCGGTTGGCCTTCCAACTGCTCTGCGCCTTTGGCCTGCGACCCGAAGAGCTGCAGCATCTGCAGCTTCGCCAGGGACGGCTCTGGTGCACCTATGAAAAGGTTGCCTCTCGCGGCAAAACCAAGCCCAGACCCCTGCGGCTGCTGCCCTGTGACCACTGGGCCACGGAATGGAAGCTCCTCGAGACCTTTGATCCGGCAAAGCTCCCACCCATGCGAGCGGGCTTCGGCTCGGATTCCTTCAGTCGCTACCTGCTTCGGAGGGACCACTGGCAACACCTGCGCCAGCAGTACGAAGCCCAGGGAGAAAAGTTGGTGCTCTATTCCTGCCGGCACGGTTATGCCCATCGGGCCCACGTGATCTGTGACCTGCCGCCCAAGGTGGTGGCCGCGGCGATGGGCCACAGCGTTCAGACCCACCTGGCGGCCTACAGCCGCTGGTGCGGAGACGACGTGGTGGATGACGCCTTCAGCAAAGCGGCACAACGGCTGAGGGGCGTGTCGTCGTGAGTCTGTTGTTTAGGAGAGTTATTGCTCACCAGTCGGCTTGATGTAGCCGGCATCAATCAGGAAGGCCCGCAAGGCTTCCGGGAAGGAGCTGTAGGCGATTTCCTGGCCCAGGCACTTGCCATTGCCATCCAGGTCGCCCTTGCACTCCTTCATCCCCCAATCTGAGGAGGCGTCATAGCGCTGGGTCATGCGATCCCATCCGTCATACAGTTCACCCACCAGCGCCTTGTTGGCGACGTAACCGGCCAGAAACCCATTGGAGCTGCCAGATGCGTGCAGGCGCCGTGCTGCAGGCGTAGCAGGCAAAGCGATAGAGGAACCGGTTGTCGACGTTGACGATCAGGAAGCGTCCATTCCCGAGCGGATCCTCTGCCGGCGAATCGCCCCCGTCAAAGGGTCCGAGTGTCACCTCTCGCCAGGTCTGGCCGCTGCGGTCGCTCGTGAGCACCTGAATCTGGTTGCAGCAGTGCGCCCCTCCGGTAAAGGAAGAGAGCAGGACTTCGGGGTAAGGATTGGCCGGATCCATCTCCGCGATCTGGACCACCGCAGCCGGACTGCCACCCCATTTCTCGGCGCCAACGAGCCGGCCGACCTCGTTGCCATTCACACGAACGACAGCCACCGGTTGCAGCACGTTCGATCCGGACTCGTTAATCCGCGGTGGGATTGGGGTGTTGATCGAATGGAGGCAGCGGCGGCAGGCCAAAGCGCTCACGCAGCAGGTGATGCACCGCTCCGCTGGCGGAGAGGTTGTGGCGCTGCATCACCTCGCGGATCTGCAGATAGACATCGGTGCGCACCTGGGTCTGGATGAAATGGCGACCGGCCAGGGAGCGGGGCTGCTCGCCGTCGCGGCGTGGCGGCCGGGGGCGATGGCTTGTGCTCATGGGCTTGGCGCCGCAGGAGGTTCGACCTGCTCCTGGCCCCCCTGCGCTTCTTCGAGGAAGAGCGCGATGAAGTCGCTGTGCTGCCGTTGGCTGATGCGATCACCGATGGAGCGGGCGTTGCGCGGCACCTGGAAGTGCTCGCGGAAGGCCTTGGTTAGTTCCTGACGAGCGGCCTGGGGCAGTGCGAGCACACGGCGGTGGACCTCGCCGACCTCTTCAGGACAGAGGGGAGCCAGTGCTGGATCACCGTCTGCAGAAGTGCCGCCATCGCTGGA
>CAIZOZ010000180.1 GCA_903934745.1 uncultured cyanobacterium | reverse complement strand
AGGGATCGAGATCTTGTCGTGCTCGTACGTCACCTTGATGCACAATCAGCCTCTGATCCGCTGTAGCCCAGCCGCCGCCGCCCCTGGCTTGCAGCGGCTCCAGAGCGGCCAGCTCGGCCACCCGCCGCAGGGCTTCGGGCCGGCTGTTGGCGAAATTGTCAAGCACCACCAGGCGATGGCCCGCCAGGAGCAGGGCCAGGCAGGTATGGCTGCCGATGAAGCCAGCTCCTCCGGTGATCAGCAGGTTGGCCAAGGCTCAGCCAGCTACGAGCTTCAAACTGAGATTAAGGAGCTCCCCGCCCGAATGGGAATCGGATCAGCCGCTGGGCTGGCGTTAAGCTCCCCCCAATCTTGGATCCTCAATGAGCCCGGCCAGACCCCCGATCCGTGTGGTCTGTTGTATCGGCGCCGGCTATGTGGGCGGGCCCACGATGGCGGTGATCGCCGATCGCTGCCCCCAGATTCAGGTCACGGTGGTGGATCTCAATGCCGAGCGCATCGCCGCCTGGAATCACGACGATCTGAGCCTTCTGCCCATCTATGAGCCAGGCCTTGATGCGGTGGTGGGCCGGGCCCGGGGCCGCAATCTGCACTTCAGCACCGAGGTGGATGCGGCGATCGCCGCCGCCGATATGGTGTTTCTCTCGGTGAACACCCCCACCAAGACCCGCGGTGTCGGTGCCGGCCAGGCCAGCGATCTGCGCTGGATCGAAGCTTCGGCCCGCCAGGTGGCCGTCGCCGCCCGCGGCCACACCATCGTGGTCGAGAAGAGCACCCTGCCGGTGCGCACCGCCGAGGCGGTGAAGGCGATCCTGGCTGCTGCCCAGGGCGATGGCCATGGCGGCAAGACGTTTTCGGTGCTGTCCAATCCCGAGTTCCTGGCTGAGGGCACTGCCATTGGCGATCTGGAGGCCCCCGATCGGGTACTGATCGGCGGTGAGGACGACGCGGCGATCGAGGCGCTGGTGGGCATCTACAGCCATTGGGTACCCGAGAGCCGCATCCTGCGCACCAATCTCTGGAGCAGTGAGCTCTCCAAGCTCACCGCTAATGCCTTCCTGGCCCAGCGCATCTCCTCGATCAACAGCATCGCCGCCCTCTGCGAGGCCACCGGCGCCGACGTTCGCGAGGTGGCGCGGGCCATCGGCAGTGATTCACGGCTCGGTTCCAGGTTTCTGCAGGCGGGGCCTGGTTTCGGCGGTAGCTGCTTCCAGAAGGACATCCTCAACCTGGTGTATCTCTGCCGCCACTACGGCCTCGAGGCCGTGGCCAGCTACTGGGAGCAGGTGGTGAGCCTCAACAGCTGGCAGCAGCACCGCATCGCCAGCAAGGTGGTGCAGAGCCTGTTCGGCACCCTCACCGGCAAACGCCTGGCGGTGCTTGGTTTTGCCTTCAAAGCTGACACCAACGACACCCGCGAATCGCCGGCGATCCGCATCTGCCAGGACCTGATCGAGGAGGGGGCCCAGCTGGCGATCGTCGATGCCAAGGTGGAGGTGGCCCAGATCGCGCTGGATCTGGAGCAGGCGCCGCTGGAAGCCGCAGCTGGCGCCGCCCTGGCCGGAGAAGGGGGCTGGTTGCCGTCTGCCTCGGCGCTGGAGGCAGCCCGTGGTGCCGATGCGGTGCTGATCCTCACGGAATGGGCCGCCTATCGCCAGCTCGACTGGGTGGCGATCGCTGCGCTGATGCGCCGGCCGGCCTGGCTGTTCGATGCCCGGGCCATCGCCGATGCCGAGGCTGCCCGCGCCGCTGGGCTTACGGTCTGGCGGGTAGGCGAGGGCTGAGATGGCGAAGCGCAACCTGATCACCGGTGGAGCTGGCTTTCTTGGCTCCCATCTGATCGATCGGCTGATGAAGGCCGGCGAAGAGGTGATCTGCCTCGACAACTACTACACCGGTCGCAAGGACAACATCCGCCACTGGATCGGCCATCCCAGTTTCGAGTT
>CAIZOZ010000179.1 GCA_903934745.1 uncultured cyanobacterium | reverse complement strand
GTTTTGCCGCTCAGTCCTGGGGATGGCCCAGAACGGCTTCCAGCAAGGTTGCTTCCGCCTCGAGGTTGGCGGTCACGCTGCGCACGTCCTCCAGCTCCTCCAGCCCATCCAGCAGGCGCAGGCAGGCCCGCAGGGTCTCGGCATCGTCGAGGCGGCAACTGCTGCCGGCCAGCCAGCGATGCTCCCAGCTCGCCACGCTCAGACCTTGGTGGCGCAGACCATCCTGCAGGGCCTCCAGATCGGCGAAGGCGCCGTGCACGTCGATGCCTTCGGCCTCGAGGTTGTAGCTCAGCACGGCAGGTCCCCCCGCCTCCTCCAGGGCCAGCAGCCGTTCCAGCAGCTGCTCCTCGTTCAGTGCCTGGGGCCGCAGCCGCACCACGGAGCGTTGCTCGAACAGGTAGCTCACGCAGCCAATCTCCCCGAGATTGCCGCCGTTTTTGCCAAAGGCCAGCCGCAGCTCGGCGGCGGTGCGGTTGCGGTTATCGGTGAAGGCTTCCACCAGCACCGCCACCCCACCGGCGCCATAGCCCTCGTAGCGCACCGCTTCGAACCGGTCGGCTTCGCCGCCGGCCTGGCCCGAGCCCTTGCTGATCGCCCGGTCGATATTGGCGTTGGGCACCCCGGCGGCCTTGGCCTTTTCAATGGCGGTGCGCAACTGGAAGTTGCCGGCTGGATCCGCCCCGGCCCTGGCGGCCACCATGATTTCGCGGCCCAGACGGGTGAACACGGCACCGCGGCGGGCATCGACCACGGCCTTGGTGCGTTTGATCTGGGACCATTTGCGGTGGCCGGCCATCGTGATCAGGGAGAAGCGGGGAAACAGGCAGAGTCCAGGGGCGGGGTGGCGCCCCTGGACTCTGGGCCGAGCAAGCGGGCTCTGGAGCCGGTTGTGGTCCCAGTCGTTTCCTGGGGCGATGCAGCCATTGTGAAAGGGCGCCGGCTTGCTCTGGCGCAGCCCGAACTGGCCCCGTTCAGCCGGCTGCCGCGAACACAAGCCGCGGCAGAAGCAAACCGCTGCCATCGGCTCGGGCGATGCCGGCCAGCTGGCCATCTGCCGCGACCACGGCGACGGCCGTATCGGCCGGCTGCAGCTCGCTGTCAACCAGAGCGCGGCCGCAGCGCCAAGGGATCAGTTCGAGGTCGGTCAGGGCGCGGCGGCCCAGGTGGTTCAGGGCCGTGAGCGGATCCAGCAGCGGCGGTGGCGGTGCCAGCTCCAGTCGCTCCAGGGGGATGGCGCTGGCCAGGTCAAAGCCCAGGGCAGCGGTGCGCCGCAGCCACGCCAGGGTGCCGCCGCAGCCGAGCCGTTCCCCCAGGTCCCGGGCCAGGGAGCGGATGTAGGTGCCCGCAGAGCAGTCAACGGCCAGTTCCAGTTCGCTGCGTTCGGGATCCCAGGCCAGCAGTTCCAGCCTGTGGAGGGTCACCGGCCGCAGCGCCAGCTCCATCGTTTCGCCGCGGCGGGCGCGCACATAGGCCCGTTCACCATCCACGTGCACCGCCGACACCTGGGGCGGACGCTGCAGGATCGGTCCGCGGAAGTGGGCCAGAGCCAGCTCGATCGTCTGGTGATCCAGCGGCGGCACCGGGGTTTGGCGC
>CAIZOZ010000178.1 GCA_903934745.1 uncultured cyanobacterium | reverse complement strand
GGCCGCCACCGCTGGAGCGTCCAGCTCCAGAGCCCGGGCCACGCCGGCCACTGAGGTGGCCAGCGCTTCGCCGTTCCGCCGGAGGATCGCCTGGGCCTCCGGGTCGCCGGCACCGGCCACCGCGGCCACCACCGGCGCCAGGCTGGCGAACCCTGCCGGCCCGAATTCCGGCTGCACCACCAGCGCCTTGATCGCTTGCGGTGCCTGGGGATCGGCGGGATCCAGCGCCAGGGCCTGCCACAGGGCCTCCAGCAGCGGCCCCCTGCCCCGTCGTCCATCAGCCATCTGCAGGCTCAGGCTGAGGCCGTCGCGGCCGATGTCCATGGCCGAGCCGGCCCCATCGAGCAGCCAGCCCCAGCCGGCGCAGCGATGCTCCCGGCCCCCCTGATCTCGATCCTTGCCATCGCGGCCGACGGCGATCGTGCCGGTGCCGCTGATCACCACGATGCCGGCTCCCTCCGGGAAGGCCCCGTGCAGGGCGGTGCGCTCATCGCCCGTCACCACCAGCTGTGACGGGGCAAGACCCAGGGCGGCGGCCGCCAGGGCTACCCCTTCGCCTTGCACCGCGCTGCCCTGTTCGATGCCGCTGGCGCCGATGGCGGCGGCGATGAGGGGCTCCTGCTGCCACGGGGCACTCAGTTGGCTGCGGGCGTTGGCGAGGCTGAGCCTGAGGGCCGTTTGGAAGCGCTCGGCTCCGGCCTCGGCCGCCAGGTGGCTGACGCCGGGGCCTTCACCCTCGGCGAGAATCTGGCCCTCAGGCGTGGCCAGCCGGCAGCTGGTGTGGGTCTGGCCGGCATCGAAGCCGGCGAGCAGTCCACCTGAACCGCCGCTGTGCCCCTCAGCCATCGTGGCCCGCTGCCGGGGCGCCTGTCTTTTGCACCGAGGCGCCGGCGCCCTGCACCGAGGCCGCCAGGGTGGCCAGGCTGAACAGGGCCACCAGCTGCACTTCGGGCCGGAAGAAGATCGTGTCGGTGAGCCCTTGCACCGCCAGACCCACGAACACCGCCACCGCCGCCAGGCTCGGCAGCACCAGCGGTCCGCTGGCCCGCCATTGCCCCAGGCCGGTGCGCACAGCGCACAGCAGCAGCCCCAGGCCGGCCAGCAGGCCGGGAATCCCGGCCTCCACGGTGAGTTCCAGCGGAATCGAATAGGCGCTTAAAGCGTTGAACTTGGGCTGCTGGTAGAGGGGATAGATCAGGTTGAAGGCGCTGTTGCCCGGGCCGATGCCGATCCAGGGCCGTGCCTCGATCATCTGCAGCACGGACGTCCAGACGTTCAGGCGGAAGTTGTTGGAGCTGTCCTCGCGGCCGGCCACCAGGCTCATCACCCGCACCCGCAGCGGCTCCACCTGGGTCACCAGCACCACCAGCAGCACGGCGCCCCCCAACAGCACCAGCACCGGCAGGGTGCGGCGCCAGAACAGGGGCCAGTTGCGGATGGCGCGCCACAGCAGCAGCAGGGCCAGGCTGCCCAGGCCCGCCACCATGCCCATCCAGGCACCGCGGCTGTAGGTGAGCACCAGGGCGACGATGCCCAGGATCAGCGAGGTGAGGGCGAACAGCTGGCGCGGCCGGCCCTGCCAGCGCAGCAGGGCCACCACGGCCAACGGCAGGATCGGCAGCAGATAGCCGCCCAGCAGGTTGGGGTTGTCGAGGGTGCTGTAGATGCGCACGGTGCCCTCCGCCACCGAGTTGTTGTCCGACCAGCGGGCCAGGGCGCTGGAATCGCCGAACAGCTGGCGGATGCCGATCACGCTGGTGAGCAGCTCCCCGGCCAGCAGGGCCGCCGTCAGCCGGTCCCACCAGAGGGGGGCCGTGGCCAGCAGCTGGCGCATCAGGGCGTACACCCCCAGGTAGCTCACCAGTTTCAGCAGTCCCTTGAAGGCCGCCACCGGCACCGGCGAGAAGCCTGTGGCCAGCACGGCGATCGCCAGCACCGCCAGCAACCAGCCATTGATCGCGCCGATCCGACCGGCGGGGGTGCGCAGGGCCCAGAGCAGCCAGAGCAGGCCGGCGGCGGCGATCAGCAGGCTGAGACCGCCGCGGGTCACCCAGGGGAGGCCCAGCAGCAGGGCGGCCAGCACCCAGCCGGCCAGCAGGGGTAGATGGCGGGAGAGCACGCCGCCCTCCCAGGCGGCCAGCAGTCCTTGCCAGCGCAGCAGCAGCGGAGGGGCGATCGGGACGGGCGGCTGCATGGGGAGGTTTGGGGCGCCGTTGGACTCGAGGCGGATTCTGCGGGAGAAGCCCCGAAGCCGGCCCGGTTCGCTCAGGACTGATCAACCCGCTGATTATCAGTGTGGCCCGGCGACCTGCTGACGTTCCCGCCGCCAGGGGCCTGGCGGCGATCGCCCGGCCCGGTGGCGCTGGAGTTGAGCGGCGTGCTGACTCGCCGGCGCCGCTTGCGGCGCGGTCCCTGCGGCGACGTCGGCGCAGCAGGGTTTCTAGGTGTCTCCGGCCTGGGGGGAGCCCAAGGGGGTCGGCGGCGGCGCTGAAGCGTTGCGGCGATAGAGCACCCGGTACACCGGCAGCCCCTGGCTCAGCACGTGGGTTTCGCGTTCGGTGGGCAGGGCCAGCGGGTTGGCCGCCCGCCAGGGTCGGGCGTCGCCGGCGGGACGCTCGAAGCTGCCGCTGGCTTCCACCAGGGCCACCATCGGCTCGATTGCGCCCAGCACATCGCTCTGCAGGAACAGCGCCTGGCCCGGCGCCAGGGCCGCGGCGAGCGCCGTCAGCAGCGGCGGCTGCAGCACCTGCCGCTTGCGGTGCTTGGTCTTGAACCAGGGATCGGGGAACTGGATCGTCACCAGGGCCAGCTGGCCGGCCGGCAGGGCTTGCAGCCAGTCCTGGAGGTTGATGGTGGCATTGCAGAACAGGAAGCGCAGGTTGGGGAGGCCCGCCGCCCGCCGTTCGGCTTCGGCGGCCTCCACCAACGGCCGGCGGATCTCCACGCCCAGATGGTTGCGGGTTGGATCCTGGTGGGCCAGGGCCAGCAGGAAGCGGCCGCGGGCGCAGCCGATGTCGAGATGCAGGGGCAGCTCGGCCGCCGCGAACAGCTCCGCCGGCGGCGGCAGGCAGCGCGGTAGTTGGTGAAAGCTGCTGAGGGGATTGACGTGCTGCCGCACCATGGTCAGTCGCCGTTGCCGTCGGGCGCCGCGCCTGTTGCAGCCGGTGCCGGGCGGGGCACCAGGAAGCCCCAGCTGGCCGTGTAGCCATGCAGGTGGGTGGTGCCGCCCACCGGGCCGATCTCGCCGTTGCAGAACACGCCGCTGATCGGTAGGTCGGCGAAGGCTTGATGGCAGAGGCTCACATCGCCATCCGCTTCGCCGTAGAGCCCCTGGCCCCGACCCAGACAGGCGAACAGCAGGGCCAGCAGCGGTTCTCGCTCCTGGCCCTGGCGGCTGGCCAGGGCGGCCAGCAGCTGGCGGCTTTCCTGGCGGGAGGCGTCGCCATCGCGCAGCTGGAACTGCACCTTCTGCCCCACCCGCATGCGCTCGGCCACGGCCACCGCCCCGTTGCGTGGATCAACGCCGATCAGATTGCGCACCAAAAAGGCGGAGGGGGCCTGCTGCAGATTGGCCAGGCTGAAATCGCTGCGGCCCACCCCCAGGAACAGCGAGTGTTTCACCTGCTCCCGTTCGTCCGGGGTCAGGTCCGAGAGGATCGCCTGCAGGGCCGCCACCGGGCTGCGGCGGAGCTCGCCTTCGCTCACCTCCAGCACCACGTTGCGCTGAACCTGCTCCACTTCCAGTACCGGGCCGATCGGACGGCAGCCCTGGGCCACCACCGGTTCGATCGCCCAGGCGCCGCCGATCAGGCAGCCCACGGCCCCCTCCCGCACCTGGTCGTCGAACAGTAGTGATCCGTGCGAGGAGCTGTGGGGGCTGGCAATGCCACCCACCTTCACCCCGCCGGCAAAGGCGTAGTCGAGTCCGCTGATCAGATCATTGATGGCGCTGCAGGCCGGATCCAGCAGCAGCAGCAGGGAGGAGTCCGGTGCGGCCGCCTCTCCCACCAGCGCTCGCCACGGTTCGGCCGGGCCGTCGAGATCCGGCAGGGTCGTGGTGTCGATGGCGAAGGGAACAAGTTCGGCCCCGGGCAGGCGCAACAGGGTGACACTGAGGGCCGGTTCCTGCTCCAGCTCGTGGGCCACGCCCGTGGCATCGGTGCCCACCACGCCACCGCCGATGCAGCCGAGCCAGTGCCGGGCCTTCAGTTTCTGGCGCAGCAGCGGCAGCAGCCGCTGCAGATCACTGGCATAGCTGCTGGAGGCGAAGACCAGGGCCAGATCGGCCTCCCCGGCGGGGGCGAGCTGGCGCGCCACGGTGCTGACGGAATCCTCCAGCGACACATCCCGAGCCAGGGCGGTGCGGCACCAGGCCTTAGCGGCGTTGGACCGCAACCGGCCCGGCAACCAGGGAAAGGAGGGGAGCGCAGCCATGGCCGCGACCCTATCGCCCGAGGGGTGGGTACGGATAATGGCGCCTTACCGAACCGCCCAGCCGTGCCGGATCCGTATTACCGCTCCCTGGTCTGGCTGGACGTGCGCCTCGGCGTGCTGTTCGCCGTGGGGGTTCCCCTGGTGCTGCTGGTCTGGAGTGTGGCCCGCCGCCAGCCGGCCCTGATCCGTTTGATGGGGCTGTACTGGAAAGTGTCCAGCCTGCTGTTGATTGCCTTGTTGCTGCTGGTGGATCAGCGTCCCAGCGGCTATCCACTGCTGGTGCTGGCGCCCCTGCTGATCCTGGTCAGTCTCTGGTTCTGGGTTGATCTCAACGAGGAACTGGCCGACATGCCGCCCTGGCGGCCCCTGCCGCTGACGGTGCGGATCTGGCGCTGGAGCCTCAGTGGGCTGGCCCTGTTCAGCGCCGGCCTGGCGATCACGGCCCTGCCCTGTATGGCCTCTCCGCCGGGTCTGGCTTTCTGCCAGGCCTGGCTGGAGGCGCCCAGGGGGCTGAACAACGCCGTGGACAAGGTGTTTGATTTCGTCTTCGGCGCCGATTGGAATCCGGGTGTGGCGGCCTTCCTGGGCTATCTGGCCCTGGTGGCCTACGGGGTGGGCTTGCTGCAGTGGCTGCTGGTGCGTCTGCCGCGCCAGGGTCGGGTGGCCGGTGAGTTCTGATCCCGGCTTGGCGCCTGGCGCCGCGATCGAACCTGAACCGATGAACCCTCCGTTCTCGCCGCCGTCGGCCTCAATCGCCGCGCTGTTGGCGGCTCTGGAGGCTCTGAGTCGCTCCCGTCCCGATCGGGTGCTGCGGCTCAGCGGCAGCCTGCCCGTCGCGGCTCTGGAGCAAGGCTGGACGGTCGTCACCAGGGAACCGGCCGGCACCGACCAGCTCCCGGCTGGCTGGGAGTCCTTTGAACTGCTCATTTTCCGCGGCTTCTCCAGCCTCACCACCCATCCCACCGCCTTTGACCCAGACCGTGCCGCCCTGCCGGAGGGGGCCCGCATCGATGGTGCGGAGCTGCTGGCGGCGCCGCTCGATCCGAGTGGTGGCGTGCGGCTGCGGGGGCCGGTGGCGGTGGCGGATTTTCTCGAGCCAACCAACTGGGCCTGAGCCAGGCGCTCAGCTGGCTGGTCTCAGCTGGCCGCCCTCAGCTGGAGGCTGAGGTGTAGTCCCGCAGGGCCAGGCGCCAGAACCAGCGGCTGAACAACAGCGCAGCGACCGCCACCGCCACGGACAGCAGCAGCCAGTGGCTTGAGGCGCGGCCCAGGATTGCCTCCGCCGGCACGGTGGTGAGGAAGGCCACCGGCAGCACCACGGTGAACAGGGTGCGCAGGCCGGCGGGAAAGGCACTGATCGGATAGCGGCCGGCACTGAGGGCGGCGCGCAGCACCTCGGTGACGTTCCAGGTCTTGACGAACCAGATGCTGGTGGTGGCCAGCACAAACCAGAGGCTATACAGAATCACCACGCTGCTCAGCAGCATCAGGGCGCCGCCGAGAATCGTCGCCACCCCGGGCCGGGCGCCGGCGCGCAGCGCCGCCCCGATCGCCAGGGCCAGCCCGGTGACGATCTCGGGCAAGCCCCAGGGGGAGAGGGTGCGGGTCGAGAGCCAGAACTGGCTGTCGATCGGTTTGAGCAGCACGAAATCCAGGGTGCCTTGCTGCACCTGGGTGACGATGGCGCCGAGGTTGGGGCGCAGCAGCGTCGAGGACACCCCATCCAGCAGGGTGTAGATCCCCAGCACCACCAGCGCCTCCTCCAGGCTCCAGCCCCCCAGCTGCTGGCCACGGCCGTAGATCAGCCAGAGCAGCAGCAGGCTGCCGGCCAGGTTGCCGGCCATCGCCACCACTTCGATCAGCAGATTCACCTGATATTCCATCTGGCTGGCCAGGGCCGATCCCCAGAAGCGCTTCAAGGTGCGCCAGTAGCGCAGCAGGCCCGTCCTTGCCGCAGCTGTCCTGCCTGGAGTCGCCATCGCTCAGGCCCCCATCGCCGAGTAGCGGCGCACGCCGGCGCGCCAGAGCAGCAGGGTGATCGGCAGCAGCAGGCTGATCCAGCCCACCATGGCGGCAAAGCTCGCCGCGATCGGCACCGGCTGGCCGGCCAGCAGCTGGGCGGGAAAGGCCACCATGTAGGGAAAGGGCGTCCAATGGGCGGCGGCCCGCAGCGCCGGCGGGAACACCTCCAGGGGCGCCACCAGCCCCGAGAGGAACAGGTAGGGGATGAACAACAAGCGCTCCAGGGCGCTGGCCCGTTCACTCCAGAAGCAGAGGATGGCGATACAGCTCTGCAGCAGGAAGTTGATCGTGAAGGCCAGCCAGATGGCCAGCACCGTCGCCACGATCCGCCCCGGCGAGGGGATCCACAGGACCGCCGGCTGCAGCAGGAAGAACACGGCGGCGATCAGCACCACGAAGGGCAACCGGGTCACCTGTTCGGCCAGGTGGGCGGCCACATAGCGCCACAGCGGCTGCAGCGGTTGCAGCAGGTAGGGGGAAAGGCGGCCCTGCAGGGCGTCTTCCTCGAAGGCATACACCACCCAGGCGACGCTGAACTGGCGCGCCACGAAGGCGCAGAGGAAGTAGCGGCTGAGCTGCAGCTGATCGAGGCCGATGCCGCCAGCCTCCGCTCCATGGCCCGGCTCGAGACCAGCCGGCGGCACGGCCAGCTGGCTCCAGATGCCCAGCATGATGAAGGGCAGGAGGCCTGAGAGGGCCCAGAGGGCGGTCTCGGCGCGGTATTCGAGCATCAGCGCGTACTGGCTGCTGAACAGGGCTCGGGCCACCCGCCCGCCGTGGTGCAGCCGTCGGCCCAGGTTCCAGATCCTCATGCCACCGCCCCCTGGCGAAACAACCTGCCGATCAACTCCTCAATCGGCGGATCACTCACCTCCAGATCGCGGACCTCGAGCGTCGCCAGCAGCCGGGCCACCACCTCGGTGAGCCGCTCGCGCTCCACCAGCAGCCGCACATCACGGCCATCGCAGGCCTCCACCTCGCCATAGCTCACGAAGTCCGCCGCCGGCCGCGGCTCCTCCAGTTCCAGACGCACCAGGCGGCAGGGGGCGAGCCGGCTGGAGAGTTCCCGCAGGCTGCCGTCGTGGAACAGGCCGCCTTCATGGATCAGCAGCACCCGCGGGCAGAGGGCGGTGATGTCCGCCAGGTAATGGCTGGTGAGCAGCACGGTGGCGCCGTGGCGGCGGTTGTAGTCCGCCAGGAAGGCGCGCACCCGCGCCTGGGCGTTGATGTCGAGGCCCAGGGTGGGTTCATCGAGGAACAGCACCGCCGGTTGATGCAGCAGGGCCGCCAGCAGCTCCGCCTTCATGCGCTGGCCGAGGGAGAGCTTGCGCACCGGCCGCGTCAGCTCCTCCCCCAGTTCGAGCATGTCCGCCAGTTCGGCGATGCGGCGCCGGGCGGTGGCGTCATCGAGGCCGTAGACGGCCGCATTCACCCGCAGGGAATCGAGCGGCGGCAGATCCCAGATCAGCTGCTGCTTCTGTCCCATCACCAGGGTGATCTGACGCAGGAAGTCGGCCTGGCGGCGCTGGGGGAGGTAGCCCGCCACTTCAGCGCTGCCGCCGCTGGGATGGATCAGGCCGCTCAGCATTTTCAAGGTGGTGGTCTTGCCAGCGCCGTTGGGGCCGAGGAAGCCCACCATCTCGCCGGCTTCGATCGTGAAACTCACCCCTTTCACGGCTGCCACATCGCGATGGCGGCGCTGCACGAAATGGCGCAGGGTGCCGGCCAGGCCCGGCTGCTTGTCGGCCACCCGGTAGGTCTTGGACAGGGCTTCGGCCCGGATGATCGCCATCGAGCCATTCTGAGCCGACCCCCGGCCGGGGCGCCGCCATCGGTTGGCTCCAGCCCGTGCCTGCCGCGATCGGTGGGCTTCCCGTTGCCGGCCTGGCTGGGTCAGCCGCTTGTCAACGTTTCCATCGTGAAGAGTTGTCTGCCGTTGTTGCTGCGGAGGCCGCCGGCGCGCTGCGGCGCTGAAGGGACATTGAAGGAATAGCCATGGGCGACGGCCGCAGCAATGAGGCTGTTTGGCATCATTTTGGGCTCGCTTCTTGGGGGAGATTTGTCTTGGTTTAATGCCAGGATTTTTGTTGATTTCTGTCGCAGAAATCCAGCCGTAAAGCCCTGTTTCGGGGCGCCAGTGCAACTTTCTGGCCGGCATTTCTTTCCCCTGCCCCCGACGCATCTCGCCATGGCCGCTTCCTCCGCAGCGCAGGCCAAGTCTCTGCCCAGGGCTCTCACCGGCAGCACCAAGCGCCTGCTCACCGCCCGCCCGGACAGTGTCGATTTCAGGGATCGCATGTATGAGCCCACCCTGGTGGAGGTGCCGCCGGTGCGCCCGATCGAGGCGGTTCAGGCTCTGGCCCTGCCGATCCTGGATCAAGGCAGTGAAGGGGCCTGCACGGGCTTCGGGCTGGCTGCGGTGGCCAACCATCTGCTCGCCACCCGCCGCATCGGCGCCGATCCGCTGCCGGTCAGCCCCTTCATGTTCTATGCCCTGGCCCGCCGTTACGACGAATGGGCCGGAGAGGATTACGAGGGCTCCAGCTGTCGCGGTGCCATGAAGGGTTGGCACAAGCATGGCGTCTGCGCCGGCAAGCTCTGGACGGCCACGTCCCGCGCCAAGGGTGGCCTGAACGACAAGGTCATCGCCGATGCCAGTCAGCGGCCGTTGGGCTCCTACTTCCGCGTTAATCACCAGGATTTCGTGGCGATGCATGCGGCCATCACCGAGGTGGGCATTCTCTATGCCAGTGCCCGGGTGCATGCGGGTTGGCAGGAGGTGGGGGACAGCGGCATCATCCACCTGCGGGATGAACTGCTCGGCGGCCATGCCTTTGCCATCGTCGCTTATGACGAGCAGGGGTTCTGGATTCAGAATTCCTGGGGCGAGGGCTGGGGGCGTCGCGGCTACGGCCATGTCTGTTATGCCGACTGGCTCGCCAACGGCACCGATGTCTGGGTGGCCCGGCTCGGTGTGCCGGTTTCGATGGCCAGCAACGGCGCTGGTGGGGACGGTGCGAGGGCGGCCGGCGCCCTGGCTGGCGGCGTGGGCACGGTGCGGCGCCGTTCCTATCAGTACAACGAGATCCGGCCCCATGTGATCAGCCTCCGCAACGACGGCCAGCTCGATCCCCACGGCAACATCGGCACCACGCCGGAGTCGATCAAGGAAATCATCCATACGGATTTTGTGCAGCGCACCAGCAGCTGGACCAAGCGGCGCCTGGTGCTCTATGCCCATGGCGGTCTGGTCAGCCAGGATTCGGCTCTGCAGCGCCTCGCCGACTATCGCCGCCAGATGTTGCCGCGGGAGATCTATCCGATCGCCTTCATCTGGAAGAGCGATTACTGGAGCACCCTGCGCAACATGCTGGAGGACGCCACCCGTCATCGCCGGCCGGAGGGTGTGCTGGATGGCGCCAAGGATTTCATGCTCGATCGGCTCGACGATGCCCTGGAACCCCTGGCCCGGCGGCTCACCGGCAAGGCCCAGTGGGAGGAGATGAAGGAGAATGCCCTGCGCGCCACCACCACCGCTAAAGGTGGTGCCCGCTGCCTGGCTGATCAGATTGTGGCCCTGGCCACTAGTGATCCCCAACTGGAGATTCACCTGGTGGGTCACAGCGCCGGCAGCATCTTGCTGGCACCGTTGTTGTCCTATCTCCTTGCCAAGGGGATCAAGCCGAGCACCTGTTCGCTGTGGGCTCCAGCCTGCACGGTATCCCTGTTTCAGGAGCATTATTTACCGGCAATCAAGGCAAATCAGCTCGGTGAACTGGCCCTGTTCACGCTCACCGATCAAGCGGAACTGGATGATGATTGCGCGCGTATCTACAACAAGTCTCTGCTCTATCTGGTTTCCAACGCCTTTGAAGATACGG
>CAIZOZ010000177.1 GCA_903934745.1 uncultured cyanobacterium | reverse complement strand
GCCCCGCGCTGGATGAGGCTGGGGTGCGGGTGCCGGTGGTGGCGCTGGTGCGTCAGGGCAGCGAATCGCGCTGGGTGCGCCTGGGCCCCCAGTTCTGCGTGGCCGATGCTCTGGCTGCCGTTAAAACCCTGGCAGCAGCTGATTTCCGGGTGAGCCTGCGTTCACCGATCGGTCCGGCGGCCTGACACCGGACCACCGATGGCGAATTAACCCCACCCTGTTCGGCTCGGACCTTCCCTTGCCTGCAGTGGGGGATGGTGGCTCCAAGGGCAAGGCTGATGCCGCTTGCTGCGATGGTCTGCGGCTGGGGCCGATCGAGCAGCAAGCAGGGCGCCGAATGGTTCCGTGGTGATCCGCTGCACCGCTTTGGTTTCAGAGCAGCCCCAGGTTTGGGCTGGCAGCAGGACCGCTGAACCCGTTTGTCCAGTCGCTGCAACCCTTCTGGCCAGTCGCAGCGACCTCTTCTGGCCCAGGGACTGAGGCGTTTCAGCTGCCTTCGCGCATGGCCTTGACGGACTGTCTGAGGCGGCCGATGTTGAGGCCAATCTGTTCGGTTCCGAGCAGGCTGCCGGCGCCGTCTTCCCAGCTGGAAGAGAGCACGCCGTAGCTGAGTCCGAGCAGCCCCAGCAGGAAGCAGCCGCCGGAGGCCACCAGGGTGACGCCGGTGGGGATCTCCAGGAGACCCCGACTCACCACCAGGTAGCTGCCGACAAACACAGACATGCCCATCACGGTGGGAATGCCGGTGGCAATGGCGATGCGCCGGGCCATGCGGTTGGCCACCGCATCGGGAATCGCCTGCTGCCGCGCCGCCTTTGGCTTCAACGGAGGCTCGGCCTTGTCGTGGCTGCCTTTGCCGGCACGTGCCGAGCCAAAGGATCTGGGATTCCGCTGCGGGGCCATGACGACGAGCTCAGCCGCGGATGCCCAGCTTGGCAATCAAGGTGGTGTAGCGCTCCTGGCTCTGGCTGCGCAGGTAGCTCAGCAGCCGCTTGCGGCGACCAATCATCTTCAGCAGCCCCTGACGGGAGGAGAAGTCGTGGATGTTTTTTTGCAGATGGCCGCTGAGCTGGCTGATCCGCTCACTCAACATCGCCACCTGCACTTCCACCGAGCCCGTATCGGTGCCGTGGGTTTGATGACCGTTGATCAGTTCTTGCTTCTTGGTGATGGTGAGCGGCATGGGCGAAAAGCGAGCGGAGGCCGAAGCCCTGGCGGTGCAAACAAGCACTTTACCGTGCCAGCTGCTCGCTTTCGTTGCCGTGGCCTGTCGATGGCGTCAGGCGGCGGAGCGGGACAGCCAGCGCAGGCATTCACGGATCCACTCGTCCCCGTCGGCGGCCGCCGTCAACCCCTGAGCCGCCACGGCCCGCAGGGCCCGCTGGATTTCCAGGGGTTCGTAACCCAGGGCACCCAGGGTGATCTGCACATCGTCGCGGCCACTGCCCTGGGGCAGGCTCGCCTCGCCATCAAGGAGATCATCAAAACTCTCCGGCATCTCCACCAGCGAACAGAAGCGCTCTTTCAGCCGACTGCGCAGTTCCACGGAAAGACGCTCGGCCGTGCGCTTGCCCACCCCGGGTGCCTCGGCCAGTCGGCGCAGATCCGCCTGGACGATGGCCCGCACCAGCTCTTCGGCGGTCATGATTCCCAGCAATCCCAGCGCCATCTGGGGGCCAACGCCACTCACCGCCACCAGTTCCCGGAACAGATCCCGTTCGTGCCGCAGCGCAAAGCCGTAGAGAGTCCAGCCGTCCTCGCGGATGCTGTGGTGCACGTGCAGAGCCAGTTCGGCGCCTGCCTGCGGCAGGGCTCGCCAATGTCTCGGGCTGAATTGCAACTCGTAGCCCACCCCCTGGCAGATCAACAGCGCCCCACAACGGTTGGCCTGCTGCCATGGTTCGGCCAGTTGTCCCTGCAGCCAGCCGATCATGGAATCCTGTGCACCGGACCCCATGCTGCCCGCCCCGCCTCGCTCCCGCTGCCTGAACTGGCCGCAGACCCTGCTCAACAGGTTGGCGAGCCTGGGACTGATGCTGGCTTTGCTGCTGCCGTTGGGCTTGGCGGGCTGCGGGCTCCAGGCCCAGCCGCCGCGATCGGTGCTGCTTCAGGCCCTGGCCCTGCAGATCCAGCTCACCCAGGCTCAGGTGGCCCAGGCCCTTGATCTGGAGGCGGCTGGCTTGCCGGAGGTGAGTCGGGTGCGGGTGGAGGAACAGCAGCCGGTTCGGATCGGCGCGGCGGCCGGGCTCAGGCTGGTGGGCCGCTTCGACTGGCGGCTGGCCGGGGACCCGATCCGGGTGGACAGTCCCTTTGAGCTGTACCTGCAACAGGGGGAGCGGGGTCAGAGCTGGCGGCTGGCCAGACCGCTGGGCAGCAGCACTGGTGCCCAGCAGGACTGGATCACCGACCCCTTGCCCCTGCCGGGCGCCGGTCGCCGGGCCGGCAGGGGATGAGGGCGCTCAACGGCCAGCGCTTGCGACGGCTTGCCAGCTTTGATTCACTTGCCGACTTTGATTGTTTTCGGCCTCGGATCAATCCCAGTCACTGAAATTGACTCCGGATTGTTGTCTCCTGGATTTTGTCTGCGTCTTTGCGTTGGATCACTCTGGCGTCATGTCTGGTTTTTGGAGCTTTTCCAGTCTTTGGAGCTCTCCGATCATGAATCAGCGTCAACCGCCACTCATTCGCCTGCTGCGGGAAGGACGAGTTGATCGTCGTCCTCGGCATTCAGCCCCAGCCAGCGGGCCAGCCGCCGCAGACTGAGGCCCTGAACCAACAGATTGATCATCACCACAGAGAAGATGATCCCCTCGGCATTATTCACCAGTATCGGCAATAATTCTTGGCTAATGCCCTGCATTTTGGGAATCGCTTCGATCACCACAAAGGTGAGCGCCAGGGGCACAGCGCCGCGCAGGCCACACCAGGAGATCAGCAGAGCTTCCCGGAAACTGAATGGCGACATCCATTGAAAGAGCATCACACTGGCTGGACGAGCTACTACCATCAGGACTGTGGCGATCACGATGCCGAAGGGCAAGACATTCAGCAGTTTGACGGGCATCATTTCAACACCGAAGACCAGAAAAACAGCGATCTCTGTCATCGAGTTGAACGGCAACAAGGTTTGCTGCAGGGAATGGGTATTGATGTGAGAATTTTTATAATTATGATTGGCGAGAAACATGCCGCAGATATAGGATGAAATGAACCCCGAGCCCCCCAGCAAATCGGCAATGCCATAGGCCAGCAGGGCGATCGAAACTCCCAGCACCAACAGCTGCGCTTGGTCATGGACCAGGCGCTCCAGGCTGAATCGTGCCAGGTAGCTGAGGATCAGGCCGACTAACAATCCTGAGCCAATCTTCTGGACGAAGTATTGCAGTTGCTCGATCAGAATCGCGTTGGTTTCAGCTCCACTGCCGACTGTGGTGAGTCCCACCACCAGGCCGAGAAACAGAATGGCGGCCGGATCATTGACTGAAGCTTCAAACTCCAGCAGCGATTGCAGCCGTGCCGGCAGGATGCGGCCGCTACCGTTCAGCACGCCGATGGTGGCTCCGGCATCGGTGGATCCGAGGCAGGCCGCGATCAACATCGCCACCCCAAGCGGAAGTTGCTCAAATCCCAGGCTCAGGCCTGAAGCGGTGGATGATCCAAGGAACCAGATGATCAGGCCCAGAATCAAAGAGGAGGCAATGGCTCCGCCAACAGCCAATAAAATTCCATACTCAAGAAAGCCACGGATCGAGCGTAGCTCGGTTTTAAGCCCTGCATAAAACAACAACATCGACAGGCTGAGGGTGTGCAGCCACTCAATCGTTGTTGGCGTGAAAGGGGATTC
>CAIZOZ010000176.1 GCA_903934745.1 uncultured cyanobacterium | reverse complement strand
CTGCCGGAGCCAACGTCGTGCTTGGGCAAGGGCCCCAGGGTGGCCAGGCTCAGCGGCAGAAACATCATCACGGTGGTGGAGCCGCGCAGGATCAGGGGCCAGAACAAGCTGCGCTCGCCGGTATCCGGGCCGATCGTCGCCAGGCTGGCCATGGTGAGCACCATCAGCAGGGCTCCCACGGCGATCAGCAGGCGGGGGTCGAAGCGATGGATCACTTTCCCCAGGAACGCCATCGTCAGCGCCGAAGCGAGGGCCCCCGGCAACATCAGCAGGCCGGTCTGGGTGGCGGTGTAGCCGAGCACTGACTGGGCGAAGATCGGCACCACGAATACCGTGCCGTAGAGACCGATGCCGAGCACAAACGAGAACACGCTGCCGGCTGCCAGAGAGCGATGCCGCAGCACCCGCAGATCCACCGCCGGATTGAGACAGCGCAGTTCCCACCACACAAACAGCGGCAGGCCGATCGCCGCCAGCAGGGCCAGCTGGCGGATGCCCTGATTGTCAAACCAGTCGTATTGATGGCCCTGTTCAATCACCAGCTGCAGGCTGCCCAGGCTCAGCGCCATCAGGGCAATGCCGGACCAGTCGATGCGGCCGCCATCGCGGCCGGAGGGCTGGCTGGCCTGATCCTGATCCATGAAGGACAGGGCCATCACCACGGTGAGCAAGCCGAAGGGCACATTGATGAAGAAGATCCAGCGCCAGCCGAGCAGGTCGGTGAGCAGGCCGCCCAGGGTGGGGCCGAGGGCCGGGCCGGCCAGCACGACGATGCCGAACACCGCCTGACCGACGCCCTGCAGCTGTTTGGGTACGGTGCGGAAGATGATCGCTTGGGCCTTGGGCAGCAGCCCCCCACCCAGCAGCCCCTGCAGGATCCGGGCCAGCACCAGCACGGTCAGATTCGGGGCCAGCCCACAGAGCACCGAAGCGCCGGTGAAGCCGAGCAGGCAGAAGACGAAGTAGTTGCGCTGGCCGAATAGCTCTCCGAGCCATTCACTCAACGGAATCATGATCACACTGGCCATGGCATAGCCGGTGACCACCCAGCCCACCTCGGCCAAGGTGGCGCCGAGATTGGCCTGGATCTGAATCAGTGCCACGTTGGTGATGCTCACGTCGATGATCTCCAGCAGGGCGCCGATCGAGGCGGTGAGGATGATCAACCACTGGCGCAGGGTGAGCTGGCTGGGGAGCTCAGGACCGGCCCCATGCAGCGCGCTCCCGTTCAGCGAGGCCCCGTTCAGTGCGGCACCACTCATCGGCGCTGCACACGCACATTGGCGGAGAGGCCTGGCACCAGCTGGGCCTTGATCGCCGGATCGATGCGGGGATCGAGGGCGATCCGCACGGTGACACGCTGCACCACCTTGGTGAAGTTGCCGGTGGCGTTTTCCGGCGGCAGCAGGGCAAAACGGGCCCCCGAGGCTGGCGCCAGGCTGACCACCCGCCCCGGCAGCACCCGGCCGGGGAAGGCATCGAGGCGCACTTCGGCGCTCTGGCCGGGATAGAGGGCTTGCAGCTGGGTTTCCTTGAAGTTGGCCTCCACCCAGGGAGTGCTGCTCACCAGGGTCATCAGCGGTTGGCCCGGTTGCACCTGTCGGCCGGGTTCAGCCGTGCGCGCCCCGACCCGACCAGGCGCTGGTGCCAGGATCTGGTCGTAAGAGAGCTCAAGCCGGGCGCGGGCCAGGGCAGCGGCGGCCTGCTGCACCTTGGCGGCGGCCGCTGCCGCCTTCTGCACGTCAACCCCCACCTGGCTGAGACTGGCCTGGGCGCTCTGGCCGCTGGCACGGCTGCTGGTCCAATCCCCCTGGGCTTGGAGGAAGGTGGCCCGGGCCTGTTCGAGGTCCTGCTGGGAAACGCCCCCCTGTTTCACCAGGGATTCGAGCCGGCGTAGATCGGCGGCGGCCCGGGTCAGTTCGCCCCTGGCGCTCTGCTGGGCCGCCAGGGCCTCATTGCCGGCGGCAGCGGCGCGACTGGCGGTGGAACCAGCCTGGGCGCGCATCGCCTGGGCCTCCCGTTCGGCCACCACCAGATCGGCCTGGGCCTGCAGCAGCCGCGCCCGGGCATCGCGCGGATCGAGGTTCACCAGCAGATCGCCGCGTTGCACCTCCTGGTTGTCCTGCACGGGCACGCGCACGATGGTGCCCGGCACGCGGCTGGAGATCTCGGTGAGATCGGCCTGCAACTGAGCGTTGTCGGTTTCTTCGAGGCCCCAGTGGCTGATCAGCCAACCCGCCACGCCACCGGCGGCCAAAAGGCCCAGCACCGCCAGCAGTAGTTTGCGGCCCTGGGGATAGCCTCCAGGTCGCGGCGGATTGGTCAAGGCGTGGGCTGGGCTGGCGTCTGTCAGGTCGGCTGTGCCGGCGTTGCTGGTGTCGCTGGCGGCTACCGAGGGATTCTCAGCGTTGTGCTGCTGAGTGCCCTCGGCGGGAGCGGCCACCATCAGAAGTGAGTTTCCACTCACAGAATCGTAGAAGGGCGACAGGCTGAGGACCGCACCCTGTTGTCGAGTCAATCAACACAGCGCGATTGGCGGCTCCGATCGTCGCTGAGGCTGCTTGATGTCTAGCATTTCAGGCTGGCTGATTCGACATCAGGCTGTGATCTTGCTGGGCCAACAAAGCGCGGATTAGCACGTTTCAATTGTTGGCT
>CAIZOZ010000175.1 GCA_903934745.1 uncultured cyanobacterium | reverse complement strand
TGACCCTGGCCGGCAGCCTGGTGGCCCCCAGGCTCGGCGGCGACCTGACGATCAGCCACGGCACGATCAACGCCCAGCCCGGCCAGCTGGGCCGCCCCGAGCCGTCCACCCCAGCCGGGCCCGATCAGACCGCGGCAAGCCAGGCCAAAGCCGGCTCGCCGGTGCAACCCACCACCATGAATGAGCTGCTGCAGAGCCAGTGGGATTTCAGCCAGCCGCTGGTGTTGCTCGGTCCGGATGTCGAGTCGAGCACCAGTGCCGCCCTGGAGCAATCGATTCCCAATCTCCCCTGGATCAGCTTCAACGACCTCGTGCTGCGCTTCGGACCTGGGCTGCAGGTGGTGCTGCCGAACATCGCCAACTTCAGCACCGGCGGCTCGCTGCGCCTCAGCGGCCAACTCGATCCCTCACTGCGGGCCTCCGGGGTGGTGCGCCTACTCCGGGGGCGGCTCAATCTGTTCACCACCACCTTCAACCTTGATCCCGATGCGCCCAACGTGGCCGTGTTCACCCCGTCGCTGGGTCTGGTTCCCTACCTCGACATCGCCCTGCGCACCCGCATCGCCGACAGCCTCAACGTGATCTCACCCAGTGGGGTGGGCCAGGGAGCCGGGGGCGGTTCGGGCTATTCCTCCCTGGTGGAGACCGAGTCCCAGGGGGGGTTCTCGTCCCTGAATCAACTGAATCTGATTCTGGTCACCGTGAGTGTGAGCGGTCCAGCCGATCGGATCGCCGAGAACATCCGCCTGCGCAGCAGTCCACCCCTGCCCCAGGAGCGTCTGGTGGCCTTGATCGGCGGCAACTCCCTGGCGGGACTCAACGGGGCCCAGGCCGGCACCGCCCTGGCCACGGTGCTCGGCCAGTCGCTGCTCTCTCCCCTGCTGGCCTCGTTCAGCGATGCGTTGGGGCAGCGCATCAGCCTGGCCCTCTATCCCACCTACGTGAATCCATCGACCGCCGTGCGCGAGGAGCTGCGCTCCGGCCGGGTTCCCCCCCAGCTGGTGCTGGCCTCGGAGCTGGGCTACGACATCACCGATCGCTTCAATGCCTCGCTGCTGGTGGCGCCCAACCGCTCCGATGTGGCGCCCCAGGTGACCCTCACCTACAAGGCCCCCGAAACCTTCAATGTGCAGGGCTCGGTGGACAGTCAGGGGGCCTGGCAGAGCCTGCTGCAGGTGTTTTTCCGCTTCTGAGCGGGCCAGGGTGCCGCTGCATCAGGCTCGGGGGCCAGCGTCCGCAACCAGCTCTGCCGCGCTTCTGTGATGACCGAGTCCCTTGCTTCCCTTGCTTGCCCCGTCTCCGCCGCTCGCGGCGGTGGATCCGACCCAGGAAACGCAGGCCAGGACGGCGGGGCGGGTCAGCTGATCGGCATTGATCTCGGCGGCACCGCCATCAAGCTCGGACGCTTTGATCAGCAGGGCCTGCTGCTGGCCGAGCTGGAGGTGCCCACGCCCCAGCCGGCGATGCCGGGGGCCGTCACCATCGTGATCGCCGAGGCGGTGGCTCAGCTCGATCCGGAACAC
>CAIZOZ010000174.1 GCA_903934745.1 uncultured cyanobacterium | reverse complement strand
GCTGGATGCATGCGGCGGCCGATGCCCCTTACATCGAAGCCGATGGCACGCCGCGGCCTCCGGTGCCGGCGGCCGATCTCAAGCCCGGCGCCCGCCTGCTCACCTATCCGGAGCTGGGCGACAAGGTGATTCCCTATGTGAAGGCGCGTGGCTTCACCCACATCGAACTGATGCCGATTTCGGAGCATCCCTTCGATGGCTCCTGGGGTTATCAGGTGACGGGCTGGTATGCCCCCACCAGCCGCTTCGGCTCCCCCGATGAGTTCCGTGCCTTCATCGATCGCTGTCATAGCGAAGGCCTCGGCGTGATTCTCGACTGGGTGCCGGGTCACTTCCCCAAAGATGCCCACGGCCTGGCCTTTTTTGATGGAGCCCACCTCTATGAGCATGCCGATCCACGCATCGGTGAGCATAAGGAATGGGGCACGCTTATCTTTAACTACAGCCGCAACGAAGTTCGCAACTTCCTGGTGGCGAACCTGGTGTTCTGGTTCGAAGAGTTTCACATTGACGGCATCCGCGTTGATGCGGTGGCCTCCATGCTCTACCGCGACTATCTGAGGCCCGATGGCGAATGGATTGCCAATGAGCAGGGCGGCCGTGAGAACACTGAAGCCGTCACTTTCCTGCAACAGGCCAACCATGTGCTGTTCCAGCGCTTCCCCGGTGCCCTTTCGATCGCCGAGGAATCCACCACCTGGCCGATGGTGACCCAGCCCACCGAGATCGGCGGCCTCGGCTTCAATCTCAAATGGAACATGGGCTGGATGCACGACATGCTCGATTACTTCGAGCTCGATCCGTGGTTCCGTCAGTTCCATCAGAGCAATGTGACCTTCTCGATCTGGTATGCCTTCACCGAGAATTTCATGCTTGCTCTCAGTCACGATGAAGTGGTGCATGGCAAGAGTCACCTGCTCCATAAAATGCCAGGTGATGACTGGCAGAAGTTTGCCAATGTGAGGGCACTTCTTGCTTACATGTGGACCCATCCCGGCAAGAAAACAATTTTCATGGGCATGGAATTCGGCCAGCGCGCCGAATGGAACGTCTGGGGGGATCTGCAGTGGGAACTGCTGAATCACGAGCCTCACCTCGCTTTACAGCATCTCGTTGATGATCTCAATGTCTTCTACAAATCGGAACGAGCCCTCTGGGGCGATGACTTCGACCCGTTCGGTTTCCAGTGGATCGACTGCAGCGACACCACCAACTCGGTGATCAGCTTCATGCGGCGCGAAAGCAGTACGGGGCGCTGGGTGGTGGTGGTGGCCAACTTCACCCCCGAGAGCCATTCCCATTACCGCGTTGGTGTGCCCCTGGAAGGCTTCTACGAGGAGGCCTTCAACACCGACAGCGCTCGCTACGGCGGTAGCAACCTGGGCAACCTCGGCGGCAAGTTCACCGATGCCTGGGGTCTGCATGGCTATGAGCAATCGCTCGATCTCTGTCTGCCGCCCCTGAGTGTGCTGGTTCTGCGCCGCGATGAAGCACGCAGCACCGCCTTGGCGGACAGTACCGCCGTCGCGGCCTGAAGCCCCCTCCACACGGCGGCCCGCCGGTGCAGCACCACTCCAGTGGCCGGAGGCGGCGGCGCCTTCCGGGTCGGCAGGGCCCCCACTCTCGCCTCCTCACCACAGCGCAGCGGCACCGCTTCTACCGCCAGCTGCTGTATCTCTGCGTTGCGGTGATCGCCAGCTTCGCCTTGCCTGGCCACTGGGCCAGGCTCACCCGGGTCGGCTATCTCGGCCTCACGGTTCTGCTGGTCCGGCTGCCGGGAGCAGGGCGCTGGCATCGGATTCTGGCTCTGGCTTCCTTGCTGGCCGAGTTGCTCTGGCTGGTGGCGCCCCAGACCCTGCGCTTGGCGGGTGTGCCATTGCTGGTGCTGTTCGCCCTCTACATCGGTCGCAGCCTGCGCCTGCTGCTCCATGCCCTCGCCAGTGAACAGGAGATGGATGGTCGGGTGCTGGCCGGAGCCACCGCCGGCTACCTGCTGCTGGGCATCGCCGGCGGCCTGGTGCTCACGGTGCTGGCCAGCCTGTTGCCGGGCAGCTTCCGCGACAGCGTCACCGGGGCGGATCTGGTGCTGCCGGCGATCGGCTCGCTGGCTCAGGCCGACTCCCTGTGGGACCAAGGCTTTCAGCGTCTGAACTATTTCGCCTTCGTCACCCTCAGCACCGTCGGCTATGGCGATGTGATTCCAACGGCACCGGTGGTGCAAGTGGTCTGCATCGCCCTGAGCATCCTGGGCCCCTTGTACATGGCGGTGGTGCTGGGAGTGTTGATCAGCCGGTTCAGCGGCGGTGGCCAGGGCAGCGGTGGTCAGGGCAGCAGTGGTCAGGGCAGCGGTGGTCAGGGCGGCACGGGCAGTAGCGCCGGTGGCGAACCCTGAAGGGCTGGTTCAGGCGTCCGGCGGCGTGGGGCCGGCCCCACCGGTTTCGCGTTCCAGCACAGCCCAGTCCAGGGCCTGGCGGGTCAGCACCGTCAGCAGCGAGGCCTGGGAGGCCTGCAGATCCCGCTGCACCAGCAGCACCTCGGTGAGGGGATCCACCTGAGCGCGATAGCGCAGCCGGGCATCGCCGAGGGCCCGTTGCTGCGCCGTCACCGCCTCGCGAGCGGCGGCGATGGCCGTGGCGGCACCCTGCAGGGAGGCCCAGGCCCGGCTCACATCCTGGCGAATCTGCTGGCGGGCCAACGCTTCATCGGCCTGCAGCAGATCCCCCTGGCGCTCAGCCACGGCGGCGCTGGAGGCCGAGCGCCCCCCATCCCAGAGCGGTTGGCGCAGCAGCAGGGCCGCCCCCCAGTTGTAAAAGGAGCCCGAGGCTGATCCGCTCTGCTCCAGGTTGGGCAGGGGCAGGGATTGGGGGCCCTTGAGTTGGCCTCCCTGTTGCAGCACCGGAGCGTTGAGTTGATTGCCGCTGTAGCCGGCGCCGGCCACCAGATTGAAGGAGGGATAGAGCAGGGCCCGCGCCGCCCTGGCCTGGGAGCGCTGGGCTTGCTGCTGACGCTGCAGGGCCTCCAGCAAAGGGCGTTGCCGCAGGGCCTGCTCCAGGCTGTCCTGCAGATTCAGCGGCCAGGGCGGCTGTTCCCCAATCGGATCGCTGGCCTGCGGGGCCGCTCCCACCGGCAGATCGATCAAGGTGGCGAGTTGCTGTTGCTGGGCCAGCAGCTGGGCTTCCACAGCCACCAGCCCCTGGCGATCCGCCGCCTGCAGGGCCCGGGCTCGTAACAGATCGATCTGGGCCGCCAGGCCGCGGCGGTGGATGGCCTGCACATCGGCTGCCACGGCGGTGGAGGCCTGCAGGGCGGCCTGCCAGACCGGCACCAGGGCCTGACTCAGCTGCAGCTGTCGGTAGGAGCTGACCAGTTCAAAACGCGCCTGCCGCTCAGTTTCCAGCCGGGAGGCGCGGCTGGCCGCCTCCTGGGAGCCGCTGGCCGCCACCTCCGCCAGTTGGCGCAGCGGCAGCAGATTCACATTCAGCACCACGCCGGCGTTGCCGAAGCTGTTGCGCAACACGGCATAGCCGTTCTGCTCCAGGGACAGGCTGATGTCCCCCAGGGTGGGCAGGTTGGTGAGCAGGCCGACGGAGGTGCCCACCTGGGTGTAGCTGGCCAGCCCGATCAGGTTGAGCTCGGGTCGCAGCAGCGAGCGGTTCAACGCCGTCAGGGCCTGGTCCCGGGCCAGCTGACGATCGGCCCGCACCAGCTGCCGGGAGACCGCCATGCCCTCCTGCAGCACCTGATTCAGGCTGAGGGCAAGGGGTTGGGCCGGCAGAGCCTGGCCGGCCTCGCTGCTGCGCAGGACAGGCGCGCCGGCCCTGGCCGCAGCGGGGACAGGTGCCTGGGCCAGACAGGGCGAACTCACTCCTGCCAGACAGACCAGCGCCGCACTGACCAGCGCGAAACGGTTCAGGGGTAGACGGTCCAGGGATAGACGGTCCAGACCGAGACGGCCCTGGCCTGCGGCGTCCAGCCTCAGCAAGCCAGGCCGGTTGCACGCCAAGGCTTGGGTCTCAACGCGATGACATCCAGTCAACGGGGTGCGGACCCCTGGCAAACCGGGCCCTGGCATGGAAAAGCGTGCTGAGCTGAGAGGCACCGAGTTCAGTGGCGGCGAGTTCAGTGGTGGTGAGCGCAGTGGTGCTGAGCGCAGTGGCGGCGAGCGCAGGAGTGGCGAGTCAAATCCTGCTGAAGGGCGCCCCCAGGACACCTTCTGGACGCCAGGACAGCGCCACCCTGGAGCTAACGGTGGCGCCATCGGCAAACGAAATCCGGGCCCGAAGTCAAACGGTTGGACCGACCTTAGAGCTCGATCCCCTACGATCCGACCCTGCACAACGGGTTCATGGCGGAAGCAGCGCTCTCCCCCTTCTCCCGTCTCTACAGGGCCTTGCCGGTGCTGATGGTGGCCGGTTGCACGCTGGCCTGGGCCAGCCAACCCACCGTTGGCGTGGTGGTGCGGGGTATGGGACTGATGGCCCCTCCGGGTGAGCGTCGCGGCCTCTACGCCCGTGGCGCTGGTGAGGTGCAGCAGGTGCTGGGGCGTGTCGGTGAGCCGGTGCGCGCTGGTCAGTTGCTGCTCACCCTCAGCCAGGTCGGCCAGAGCGCTCCGGGAGGCAATGGGGGCCCCGCCACCAGTCCGCAGCTGCGGCTGGCTCGCCAGGCCGCCCTCAACCAGCAGTTTCTGGTGCAGCAGGCCCAATCCAGAGCTCTGGACCAACAGGAGCGAGCCCTGGAGCAACGCCGCCAGCAGATCAGCACCACCAACAGACCGGTGGGGCAGCAACTCCAGGCTTTGGCAGAGCTGCGCCGCGATGGTGTCGTCGCCCGCTACAGCCCGCTGTGGGTGAGCGCCCAGGATCTGTGGTTACGCAATCGGGCCGAGCTCAGTGCCCTGCAGGCTCGCCAGGCGGAGCTGGTCGCCCAGCGCACGGCCCTGGCAGCCCAGAAGGCGGAACTCCAGGCGCAGCAAGCGGCCCTGGCCACTGAAACCCTGGCCCAGGAGGTGTTCAGTCCGGTGGCAGGCCGGCTGCTGGATCTGGCGGTGCTGCCCGGGCAACCGGTGGCACCGGGCCAGAAACTGGGCAGCATCGGCTTGCCTAGCCCCAAGGGCGAGCGGTTGGCCATCGTGCTGTTCACTAGCGCCGACGCCAGTCGCTTGCGGGTGGGAGACGAGGTGCGGCTCAATCCCCAGCTGCTTAGCCGTGACAGTTTCGGCAGCGCCGAGCAGCGCTATGGCCTGGTGCCCGGGCGCCTGATCAGCCTGTCGCGCGACAGTGTGGAGGCGGCCGATGTCACGGCGCAAGTGGGCAGCCAGGAGGAGGCCGCCAACCTGATGGCCAGCGCCCGCCAGCGTTCTTTCGGTGATGGTGGCGATCTCACCAGCCAGCTGCCCGGGCGGGCAGGGGCGCCGCTGGTGCTGGCGGTGGTGCGGCTGGAGGCGGCCGCCTCCCCCACCGGTCTGGCCTGGACCCTGGGCCGTGGACCGGACCGCCCCCTGCCCGACCGCACCCCTGCCGAAGTGGAGGCCGAAGTGGAAACCAGAGCCCCGTTGAGTTACCTGGTGCCGTTCTGGCGCTGGCTGAGCGGATCGCGTCCATGAAGTTCCCCGTGCTCAGCCGTCAACGCCGTCAGGCCCTGTGGGCCCCATGGCTGCAGCCCTGGCCCTGGGTGAGCCTGGTGCTGCTGCTGCTCTGCAGTCGCACCGAACCGCCACGGCTGTGGTTCTGGCTGGCTTTGTTGTTGATCAGCCTGCTGGTGGGGCTGCTGCAGAGCCAGGCGCGCCGCCCTTGAGCAGCCCAGCCGAAACCGGCCGGCCGGGGGAATCGGACCACCAGGCGAGTGAGCCGACGCTGGCGCTGCGGCTGGTGCTGGTCGTCGCCCTGGCCAGTGCCCTCACCTGGGCGATCTGCAACAGCTTTGGCTTAGGTGGGGCCACCGCCTATGGCGTCGTGGTGGCGGCCCTGATCGTGCGTCCCCGGTTTGATCGCTGGCCGCCGGCGGTGTTCGTGCTGCTGCCGCTGGTCGTGGTGATCGGACTGGCGTTGGGCACGGTGCTGAAACCGCTGCTGGAGGCCCCAGCGGTGTGGCAGTTCGCCGTGGTCACGGCCTGTGCCCAGATCCTCGGCCAGGCCCTGCCCGACAAACTCCTGTTAGCGCGCAACCTGCTGGCGGTGCTGGCGGTGCTGCCCCTGCTCAATGCCAACGCCACCTGGCTGGGCGCCTGGCAGCAGCTGCTGGCGGTGGGCATCGGCCTGGCGGTGGGCACCGCCGTCCAGGCGGCTCTGCGGCTGCCGGGTGAGGCTGGGGGCCGGCCGGAAGCGGAGGTGCCCATGCCCGCCCGCAGCCTCGCCGTTCGCTTCAGCGACCCGTTTTTCTGGCGCAAGCTGGTGGTTTCCAGCCTGGCCCTGAGCGTGGGCCTCGGCCTCGGCGCCGTGAACCCCAAGTATCTCTACTTCGGTGTGGTGTTGCTGCTCAACGACAGCCTCGGCGCCACCTTGAACCGGGTGAGGGATCGCATGGTCGGGGTCACTCTGGGGGTGCTGATGCCTTGGCTGGTGTTCAACACCATGGGCGTGAACAGCGTGTCGGTGGCCCTGGTGATGGGCGGCACCACCGCCTTGATGCTGGCTTTCGGCCTGGTGGCCCATCTGCGCACTGCCTTGATCTCCAGCGGTGTCACCTTCGTCGGCTACGGTGCGCTCACGGATTGGTACGTCCCCAGCCGCTGGATCGACTACACCATGGGCTGCGGCCTGGCCCTGCTCACCTGCCTGCTGCTGCGACCGGTTTCGGCGCTGCGGCGCTTCCGGCAGCTGGCGGCGGCGGAGCCTGAACCGACCGGCCACCTTTCGCCCGAGCTGGCCCTGCTGCTGCCCAGTGCCCTGGAGGAGGCCCGAGTGCTGGGCCAGGAACGGGAGTTTCGCCGGCTGCTGACCCAGCTGCAGACCGCAGCCCCAGGCTGAAGTGCCCGCTCCGTGGGCTCCGCAGCGCCTCGAGCGCAACGGCGACCAGGGCAGATTTCGCCTCGGCTCAGCAGGGCGGACTCACCCCCTGCTGGGCAAAGCCCCGGCAGATCGCCAGGCGCAGGGCCGCCGTGACGGCCCCTGCCCGCAGCGGGTCATTGATCGCCACGGTGAGGCTGTAGCTGTAGGTGTCGAGGCCGAACTCCTGCAGGCGCGCCAGGGGCGGAGGCTCGGCGAGCACCTCCTGCAGTGAAGCGGCGATCGCCTCCAGCAACGCCACGATCTGTTCCGGCGGCCAGCGGCGGCCCACGGCGAGGTGGATCGTGCAGCGCCGCAGCCGATCGGTGTGGGTGTAGGTGGTGGTGGACGTGGTGAAGAAGGTCTGGTTGGGTACCACCAACTCGGCGTTGTCACTGCTGCGCCAGAGGGTGGTGGCCCGCGGTCCGAGCCGGCGCACCTCACAGGCTTCGCCGTCGTGGATCAGCACCTCACCGGGTCGCACCGATCCCTCGATCAGCAGCCAGAGGCCACTGACAATGTTGGAGAACACCTCCTTGATGCCGAAGCCCAGGCCCACCGAAAAGCCACCGGCGATGGCGAGCAGCCCGGTCTGGTTGATGCCGAGCCGCTGCAATGCCCAGATCAGACCCAGGGCCAGGATGGTGTACTGCAGGATCTGATCGAGGGCGCGGCGGCTGCCCTCACTGAGGCTCAGAGCATGCTTGAGCAGCGCGCTCAGCCAGGCCGAGGGCAGGGGCATGCCCACCAGCAGCAGGTAGAGCAGGGCCAGAACCTGGGACAGGTCACCGAGGTTGATGGCACTGCCGAACCAGATCCCCAGGGGCAGGCTGGCCAGATCCTGGACGCTGCCCAAGGCCTGCAGCAGCTGCAGCAGCACCACGGTGAAGAAGCAGGGCCGCAGCAGGCGACTGACGAGGAGCTGGTATTGAATCGCCGGCAGACGGGGCCGCAGGACCTGCCGCTCCAGCAGAGCCAGCAGCAACCAGCCCAGGCTGACCTGGGCGGCCAGCAGCACCAGGCCGTAGCGCCGATCCGTCAGGTTCAGCAGCAGGGCCAGCGTCGCCAGACCGACTAGCGGCAACAGGCCGCGGGGCAGACGCCGCGCCGGCAACCAGTGGCGCCGCAGCTGCAGCACCACCAGCAGCCAGCCGCCGGAGAGCAGCAGCTGTTCGAGCACGAACGGCCGATGCAGAAAGGCCAGCCAGGCCAATACCACATTCAGCAGCAGCCCCATCAAGGTTCAGCCTCCAGCTTCAGCAGCACCTCGGTGCCTTGGTCAGGGGTGAGCACCCCTTCCATCACCTGATCCATCACGCTTTCGACTCGCGGCAGGATCCGGCGGATGCGCGGCG
>CAIZOZ010000173.1 GCA_903934745.1 uncultured cyanobacterium | reverse complement strand
GCTGCAGTCTCAGTCGTCACTGATTGGATGGAGCCCGCACTCCCTGCTGGCTCGATCAACCCGGTGGTGAGCACGCCCAACGCGAACCTGCTGGCCCGCAAGCTGAAGCCAGCCGCTTGAAGAGTTTTGTGCTGTTCTGAGCGGGTCTGTGAGGGTCTGCCCTGATTTGGACTGAAAAATTAGAGTGCCCAGGGCAATGCTGAGCCACAAAAAAGCCGGTCATGACGACCGGCTTACAGAACGGAGAGGGAGGGATTCGAACCCTCGATAAAGTTGCCCCTATACAGCATTTCCAGTGCTGCGCCTTCAACCGCTCGGCCACCTCTCCAGGGGCAAACGGGGCAGATGCCAATGTAGCAGGGAGACCTGCACGGCCTTCATTTTCCGTCCCAGGTCCGCCATCCCATGCCAAGCCATCCGATCACGATCCACTGGCGCCAGCAGAACCGGGTGATCCGGTTGGAGGTGCCGGAAGGTGAGTACATCTTGCGCAGCTTTGAACAGCAAGGCGAACCGCTACCTTTCAGTTGCCGCAACGGCTGCTGCACCGCCTGTGCCGTCCGGGTGCTGGCCGGAACCATCGACCAGCGCGAAGCCCTGGGGCTCTCCCAGGACGTGCGCCGCCGCGGCTACGGCCTGCTCTGCGTCGCCCGGGCCACCGGCCCGCTGGAGGTGGAAACCCAGGATGAAGATGAGGTCTACGACCTCCAGTTCGGCCGCCATTTCGGCCGCGGCAAGGTGCGCCCCGGTCTGCCCCTGGACGACGAATGAACCACCTCAGCCTGTCCAGCGCCGCCTTGCTGGGCAGTGGCCTCAGCCCAACGGAGTTGAAACAGCTGGCGGCGGTGGCCCGCCGCGCGGCCAGCGCCGGTGGCGCCGTGCTGCGGCACCACAGCGGGCGGCTGGAACGGATCCGCGAAAAAAGCCGGGCCGGTGATCTGGTCACGGAGGCCGATGAGGCGGCTGAAGTGGCTGTGCTGGCGGTGCTCGAGGCTGAAACGCCAGGACTGGCAATCCTGGCTGAGGAAAGTGGCCGCCGGGCCGGCGCCGGCGAGCTCGAATGGTGTGTCGATCCCCTCGATGGCACCACCAACTACGCCCACGGCTTCCCCTTCTTCGCCACGTCCGTCGGCCTCACCTGGAAGGGCCTGCCCCTGATCGGGGCGCTGGACGCGCCAGCCCTGGAGCAGGCCTTCTGGGCCGCGTCGGGCCTGGGAGCCTGGTGCAACGACCAGCCCCTGGCGGTGAGCGGCTGCGAGCAACTGCCGAAATCGCTGCTGGCCACAGGCTTTGCCTACGACCGCTGCAGCCGTCTCGATAACAATTACGCCGAGTTCGCCTGGTTCACCCACCGCACCAGAGGGGTGCGGCGAGCCGGATCGGCAGCCCTGGATCTGGCCTATGTGGCCGCTGGCCGGCTCGATGGCTACTGGGAGCGGGGCCTGTCTCCCTGGGATCTGGCCGCCGGCCTCGTGCTGGTGGAAGAGGCGGGCGGCAGCGTCAGCGATTACACCGGCCAGCGCCTCAACCCGGCCGACGGTCGCCTGATCGCCTGCAGCCCCGGGCTGCACCAGGCTCTGATCAGCGGCCTGGCGAGCTGTGCACCGCTGCGGGGTGCCTGTTATGGCGCCCCGGAGCTCGATCAGGCCGCAGCCCGCCACGACGCCACAGGGTGACGCCATTGACCGCATGACGCCCCTGACGCTGCGAGCAGCCCCATCGATGCTCGCCGCGCGGCAGGCGCACCCCGGTCACCTGAACGGTGCTCCATAGGATCACCAGCTCCCCACCTCCCACCCTGGACAGCCCTGGCCCATGGCTCTGCAACCCGCCGCCGGCGTGCGCGATCTCAATCCCGGCGAGGTCGCCCGCAATCGCCGCCTCTGCGAGCTGCTGGCTGAGGTGTATCGCCTCTGGGGCTACCAG
>CAIZOZ010000172.1 GCA_903934745.1 uncultured cyanobacterium | reverse complement strand
TGGTGGGGGACAGGCAGCGGGCCGCCTCGCGGGCGGGTGATGGGGCAGGGGCAGCGGGCCGCCCGGCGGCCAGGGGAGCGAGGAAGCGCCATGAACCTGTTGCAAGTCAGACAGGCTAGTCAGAGCGCTCCATCACACCCAGCAGCCGGGAGAGGGGGAGGAGGGGATTGGGGAGGCTTCCTGCTATCGGGCCACTGGCTCTTGCGCTGGCCATGGCCCCTGGAAGTGGATTCCCCTTGAGCGTTGCGGCCACGCTCAGGTGCCTGGGGATGTGCAGCACCAGCGCCAGCAGGACGCCAGAGGTGAGGGGCCAGTACAACTCCTTGTGCATCGCCTTAGCAGTTGGGCGATTGAGGGTTCCTGCTCGCACTTGCCAGGCCGCCACAGGCTTGTGGCCTTGGACACCGATTTCACGCCCTGCGTCAGCGGACCCGCAACAACGGCCCGGCATGACCATGAAATCTTCTGGAACATTCGCCGCCCCCATGGTCCGCACCAGCGCCGCCCAACCCTGGCCACCACGGCGGCACATCCACAGCTGTGGGCGATGCCATCCCACAGCTGTGGCAAGCGCCTGACGCAGCTGTGATCGCAGTTGGCTCGCGGCAGAAGCGCTTGCTTCCTGGACTGTTCAGCACATCACATTGGGAACTTGATCTCCGATGGCGACCACCGTGCTGATCACCACGCATCCCGGTGCCGCCCTCGCCCAGGCCTGCCTGCGGGGCCGCTGGATCCCGCTGCCGCTACGCGCCGACCAGGCGCACGACCTCTCGCACCTCGTCATCCTTCGCCCTGGGGCCACCTCCATCGAGGTGGTGGGCCGGATCTGGAGCCTGCAGTGCATCGGCACGCTCGATGGCCGGCTCCACTGGTTGCCCCTGCTCGATGGGCGGCGCCGGTTGCGCCATCCCGTTCCCCTTGGCGCTGGCCCCCTGCTGAACACCTGGCTGCCCCGCCATGGCCTGCAGTGGCAGGTGTTACCCCTGCAGGAGCTGCTGCTGGCCGAATCAGTGGCGGAGCTCCTCAGCGATCGGGCGGATCAAGCAGGGGGCGATAGAGCCGATCAAGCTCTTGCCGCGTGACAATGCCGTGGCTCAGGCACCAGCCCACCGCCTGGGCCCGATCCCGCACGCCAATGCGCTGGTAGGCCTGGCTGAGGTAACGCCGCACTGTGTCGGCACGGATGCCTGCTTTGGTGGCGATTTCACTGGCGTTGTAGCCCTCAGCCACCAGGCGCAGGAGTTGCCGCTCCCGCGGCTGCAGCTGGTGGGGGCAGCCCGACCGCAGCGCCGTCGTCACGGGCCTCAGCAGCAGCTCAAGGAAGTAGGGATCGAGGCTGTTTCTGTTCCCGGCAGCGCCCTCGATCGCTTGTGCCAACTGGTCGCCTGAAAACGACTCCAGCCGGCACAGGGCCTGCACCCCTGCCTGGGAAAAAGCACCCAGCCGCTCCCGTTCGACGCTGTCCTCCAGAAACAGCACCACCCGTAGGGGCGTCGGGCCCAGCTGGCTGCGCAGGCCATGGATCAACTCCAGGACGGAGCCATCGGGAAGGTCATCGGTGGCGATCAACAGCAACGGCTCACGGCGGCCCGAGAAGGCCGAGAGCAGGCGGGCCATGCTTCTGCCCTGATGGCGCAGCCCCGGTTGCAGGGCCAGGACGGCGGCCAGGAAGAGCACGCTGCCGCTGCAGGCCACCAACCGCCAGAAGCTGCCGGGGTGTCCCTGCAAGGAGATGGGCCCATGGCCGTGGCTGTCGGAGGGGGTATGGAGCACACCTTTAAAAAAGGCTGGCCCATATTGAAGCAACTTTTCAGTTGTTTCACGGTGCCAGATTTGTGGCAAAAACACAGCGAAAGCTTTTGCCGGCCCTCTGGCTGCAAGGGCTGAACCAGGACGGGATCCAACCGCTCCTGAATTTCGACGGGCTTGCCGGTGAGCGTCGAGCTGAGCACTTGCCATAGAGCAAATGAACAGGACGTGTTGGGGCCTGAATTATGCAAAAGCTGCATCGCTGGTGGCGCCCTGTTGCCGGATGGAGCGCAGACCCCGCCGGTCTCACAGGGCCGCATGCTCCCTGGCCGCATTCCGCAGCAGCTCCAGTGCCTCTTGCTCCAGCCGCTCCTGTTCAGATCGCGGCAGGCCCATCACCTTCTGGATCTGGCGCGGGCTGAGCGGGTGCTCCCGTAGGTAGCGGTGCCACAGCAGCCGCCGTTGCACCGGGTTCAGGCGTTGCAACAACAGCGGCAGCAGCGAGCGTTGCGGGTCGTGGCCATCGGTGGCGCAGCTGGCGTAAGTGGCCGGGCCATCGGGGAAATCGGCCGCTCGGATCAGCGGGTCATGAAGGCTCGGATCCAGGCGTTGTGGATCGGCGATCCGCTCCAGTAATGGCACGCCAGCGCCCTCGCCATCCCTGCCGCAGGGGCGGTCCAGCTCGGCGGTGGCCGTGCGCCACCAGATCGCCAGCAGATCTTCCAGCTGCGCCGTCGGCACCGGGGTGTTGCGGGGGCC
>CAIZOZ010000171.1 GCA_903934745.1 uncultured cyanobacterium | reverse complement strand
GGTTCTGCTGCACACTCAGCTCCTCGATCAGGCGCAGGTCCTGCCAGAGGGTGCCGATGCGGGCCTGCTGGCGGCGGCGCTGGCGAGCGGAGCGGGCCGGCGGCAGACCCTGCCAGAGCAGCTGACCGGCATCAGCGACCAGAGATCCATTGGCCACCGCCAACAGGGTGCTTTTGCCGGCACCGCTGGGGCCCAGCAGGGCCACCCGCTCGCCACAGTCAATGCATAAATCCAGTGCCTCCAGCCGCGGGCGATCGCGACCGACCACCGTGATCTGCCGAAGTTCCAGCAGCGGGGCAGCGTCCGCCGGCTCAGGCCTCGCCATCGGGGTGCTGCTCCAGCAGGGCCTGGAGTCGCAGCAGCAGTTCAACCCGCTGGGCAGGATCGCCGACCAGCTCCAGCTTGCCGGCCCCAGGCCACCAGTTGAGCTTCAGGTTGCTGACACCGTCTTCAAACACGGCCATCTGGAAGGCGCCCCGGGACTGCCAGCGGCAGGGAATGCCCAGGGCCGCCACAAGTTGCTGAAGGTCGTCGCTGGAACCGGTGAATTGCATGGCACTGACACAAAAAGGAATCAGCGGATTTTGCCGATCTGGCGACCCACCTGTTCGATCTTGGCGTAAGCGGCGGCATCGGCAGGCGTGAACTGCTGGGCCGAGAACAGGGCGAGGATCTGCTTTTGCTGTGGATCGCTCGGCCGCCAACTGAGGATCGCCTGCTGCAGTTTGAGGGTGAAGCCCTTGCCGAAGCGCTGATCGAGATCCCCCTGGGCAATCCAGTGATAGTCCTGATAGCCAGGGCTCTTCCAGATCGCCATCACCTTGGCGCGCTTGGCCTTGCCATCGTGCAGGCTGGTGCGCCACACCTGCTCGTTCACCACGCCGGCGTCATAGGTGCCGCTCTGCACCAAGGCGATCGTGGCGTCGTGGCTGCCACTGAAACCGGGGGCACCACCGGCGAAATCCGTGAGCTTCACACCGGCCTGGGAAAGGAAAAACTGGGGCATCAGCCGCCCGGAGGTGGAGCTTTCCGAGCCGAAGGTGAAGCGCTTGCCCTTCAACTGGGCCAGACCCTTTTGCTGATTGAAAGGCTTGATGCCGCTGCCGGTGTTGGCGATGAAGATGCTGTGGAAGGCCACATCGATATCGCGCTGCGCCAGCACCCGGGCCCCGGGCTTCTGCAGCCGTGCCTGAACCCCGGTGAGCCCGCCGAACCAGACCAGATCCAGATCGCCGGTGCGGAAGGCGGTCACGGCAGCGGTGTAATCCACCACCGGCACGTACTTCACCGTCACCCCCAGCTGGCGGCTGAGCTCACTGGCCACCAGGGGATAGAGGCGATTGAGCTTCTCGGGCTTCTGATCGGGGATGGCCCCAAGGCGCAGCACCCGGGCGGTTCTGGCCGGCTCGGCCGCCGCCGCCTGAGGCCGCAGGGTGGCTTCCCCAAGCCATGGTGCCAGCAGGGGCGTGAGCACCAGGCCGAGCCCGGCGAGCAGGGCGATCGCACGGGTGCGGGTCGTCATCAAAGGGTGTGGAGACAAAATGGAAATCCTGGAAGTGAACCCTGCAGGGAGCCGCCGGGTGGAGATCTCTGGGCTGGGGCTGGAACCGTGATGGCAGGAGCAGCCGCAACGCCCAGAGCTTGAGCGGCCCTCAATGCTGCCACTTGATCGGAGCCTCCCCCTCGGCGCAGGACGCTGGAGTGGTTCAGGCCGGCTCAACCATGGAACCGAGCAGTTGCACCAGCACCTGGCGCGGCCGCGGCCCATCGAGCTCCACCAGCAGCACCGATTGATAGCGCCCCAGACCGAGACGGCCGTCCACGATCGGCAGACTCAGCTGGCTGCCGAGCATCAAGGCGATCAAGTGGGAATGGGCATTGCGCGGTTCATCGGCGGGCACCTGGCGCAGATGCAGATCGTTGTGCCCCCAGGGATGATCCGCCTGCACCAGGGGACCAAAGAACTCAGCGATATCCGCCATCAGCCGCTCCTCGGCCCCATGGATCACCAGGGCCGTGGTGATGTGCTGGGTGGAGCGCATCC
>CAIZOZ010000170.1 GCA_903934745.1 uncultured cyanobacterium | reverse complement strand
TGCGTCTACACCGTGATCGAGGGCAAGGCGGTGCGCCTCAACCCGGTGGCGGAGGTGGTGGCTGAGATGCGCCAGCTCTATGACCGCGGCGTGCGTGGCTTCTGGTTCACCGACGCCCAGTTCATCCCGGCCCGCCGCCAGATCGAGGATGCCAAGCAGCTGCTGCGGGCGATCGCGGCGGACGGCATGACCGACATCCGCTGGGCCGCCTACATCCGCGCCGACAACCTCGACGCCGAACTGGCCGAACTGATGGTGGCCACCGGCATGAGCTACTTCGAGATCGGCATCACTTCCGGTTCCCAGGAGCTGGTGCGCAAGATGCGCATGGGCTACAACCTGCGCACCGTGCTGGAGAGCTGCCGGCTGCTGGCGCACGCTGGTTTTCGCGAGCATGTGTCGGTGAACTACTCGTTCAATGTGATCGACGAGCGGCCGGAGACGATCCGCCAGACCGTCGCCTATCACCGCGAGCTGGAGCGGATTTTCGGTGCCGACAAAGTGGAGCCGGCGATCTTCTTCATCGGCCTGCAGCCCCACACCCATCTGGAGCAGTACGCCTTCGAGCAGGGTTCGCTGCGGCCCGGCTACAACCCGATGAGCATGATGCCCTGGACCGCCCGGCAGCTGCTCTGGAATCCGGAGCCGATGGGCAGCACCTTCGGCCGCATCTGCCTGGAGGCGTTCGAGCTGAATCCCAGCGATTTCGGTCGCACCGTGATGGCGCTGCTGGAGCGCGACTACGGCGTGGCCCCGCTGGAGGAGGCGCTGCATGCGCCGGTGCAGGGCAGGAAAGCGCTGGCGACGGCGGTGCGCTGAACCGTCCCCAGCGGCTGGGGGAACCAGAGCCGCAGCCAGGGCCCCGGGGCCTCCGGACGCCACCAGCCGGAGCTGAGAATTCGCCCAGCGGCCGGACCGAGGCTGATCAGCACGCGCAGGCCTGCCGTGGGTGCGTGCAGGGAGGCCAGGGGCTGGCCCGTGCCCATGGCGATGGTGACGAGCTCTTCGCTGGCCACCACCGTGGCGAGCAGCTCCAGCAGGCTGGTCAGATCACCTCGTTGCGGGAGCAGCCAGTGTTGTTGCCTGCCTGTGTTGGTCCAGAGCAGGGTGAGCAGGGCATCGCGGAGCATGGAGCGCTGGGCAGGGTGCAGTGCTCCAGTGCCACCGAATCGCGCTGCTGTCTCGCGCTTCTGTCTCAGCTGTTGTTGGGCCACCAACGCCGCCGCACCAGCAGCAGGGCCCCGAGTCCAAGCCAGGCCAGCAGGCCGCTGATCGGGTTGGGCGTGGGGCTACCGGCTCCGATCAACCAGGCCGGGGTGGTTGGAGAGAGTTGCAACAGGCCGGCCTGCAGAGCGAACCAGCCGCCCACCAGGCCGCCGTGCAGGCCGACGGCACCCCAGAGGGCACCGCCATCGGCGCGGCGCTGCAGCGCCAGGACCAGCCCCAGCAGCACCATGCCGATCAGCAGCGCGATCGCTTCCACCCCCGGCAGTCGATACCAGGGGTGCACCAACGCAAACAGAGCCGCCTGGAGGCCGATGGCCCGCTGGCTGCCACCCAGACGCTCCAGTTCACCCCACAGCCAGCCGCGGAACAGCAGCTCCTCGGCAAAGCCCACCCCCAGCAGCAGCGCCAGGGCATTGGCCAGTTCGCCCGGGTCCAGGCGCCCCAGCCAGCGAGCCTGGCCGGACACCAGCAGTACCACCACCACCAACACCAGCAGGGCCAGGGCCTTGAGCAGGCCGCGAACGAAGGCCTTGAAACCGGCGGCGGGCGGCAGGGCCACGCCGAGCGTCTGCCATGGGGTTTGGCAATCCCAGGCCTGGCGCAGACGCCAGGGCAGGGTGACCAGCAACAGGCCCAGGGCGATCACCGCGCCGGCCAGATCCAGCTGGTCCGGGCGCCAGCTGGGGAACAGCAGGCCCAAGGGTCGGGCCGCCAGCCAGCCCAGCCCGTAAAGCAGCGGC
>CAIZOZ010000169.1 GCA_903934745.1 uncultured cyanobacterium | reverse complement strand
TCAAAGAGGTGGAACGCGAGATCCAGGGCCGTCTGGTCGTGTTCTTCCCCGGCCAGAAAGACGGCAACAACTACCGGCTGCTCGATGCCCGAGATGGCTGGAACTACATGGCGGTGGGCATCACCCGCCATCCCACAGGAGCGGTGGCATGACCCAAAAGATTTTCCAAACCCTGCAGCGCGACCCGCGAGTCAGCCCCCTGGCCAACAACGGCCAGGCACGGATCACCACGCTCGACGACGAGAACGCTCGCCGTGAGCTGGAAGGCGAGCTGAGCACCTTCGTGTGCGATGGCCAGTACGGCCAGGCGATGGAGCGGATCCTGCAGAGCTACCTGGCCCAGCAGGGGCAGGCCCGCCAGAACGCTGCCTGGGTGGCGGGCTTCTTCGGGAGCGGCAAGTCGCACCTGCAGAAGATGCTCGGCCACTTGTGGGCTAACACCGAGGTGTTCCCAGGCAAGCGCGCCCGGGATCTGGTTCTGGAGCTCCCCGATGGGGTGAAGGCCCAGTTCCGCGAGCTCGACACGCTCGCCGCCAGAAGTGGCAAACCGCTGATGGCCGCCAGCGGCGCCATGCCCTCTGGCGCCAAGGACGCCGTGCGCAAGACCGTGCTGGCGATCCTGCTCAAGGCGGTTGGCATGCCCGAGAAGGTGCCCCAGGCGCGCTTCTGCTTCTGGCTGCGGGAGAAGGGTTACCTCGATGCGGTGCGCTCGGCCGTAGAGGCAGAAGGCAGCCGCTGGCTGGAAGAGCTCGACGAGCTCTACGTGAGCCCGCTGATCGCTGGCGCCGTGCTGGAGCAAGACCCGGACTATGCCGCCGGCAACCGCGAGGCGCGGGATGTGATCCGCCAGCAATACCCCAACAGCGACAGCGACATCACCACCGCCGAGTTCGTGCAGCTGGCCCGCAAGGCCCTGGCGCCCGATGGCGGCGAGCTGCCCCACACGATGCTGGTGCTCGATGAGGTGCAGCAATACATCGGCGACTCCAACGACCGAGCCACCGACTTTGTGGAAGTAGCCGAGGCGCTGCAGACCGAGCTCGACAGCCGGGTGATGTTGGTGGCGTCAGGCCAGTCGGCGCTGTCGTCAGAAACGCCCCAGCTGCAGAAGCTCAAAGACCGCTTCCGCGTCACGGTGCAGCTATCGGACACCGACGTGGAAACGGTGATCCGCAAGGTGATCCTGCAGAAACGCGCCGATGCCCAGGCCGATGTGCAGCAGGTGCTCGAGGCCAATGCCGGTGAAGTGTCCAAGCAGCTGGAAGGCAGCCTGATCAAGGAGCGATCAGAAGACCGCCAGGTGGCGGTGGCCGACTACCCGCTGCTGCCAACGCGCCGGCGCTTCTGGGAGGAATGTTTCCGCAGCGTCGATGTGGCCGGCACCAACAGCCAGCTGCGCTCCCAGCTGCGGATCATCTTTGACGCCGTTAAAGACATCGCAGAAGAAGACCTGGGCCGGGTGATCACCGGCGATGTGTTGTTCACATCGATGGCGAATGACCTGGTCAATTCAGGTGTGCTGCTCAACGAGCTCAGCAACCGAATCGCCAATCTCGGCAAGGACGGCACGGAGGAGGGCAAGCTCAAACAAAGCCTCTGCGGGCTGGCCTTCTTGATCAGCCGGCTGCCGCGCGAGCAGGGCGCCGATAAGGGCATTCGCGCCACCTCCCGCACCCTGGCCGACCTGATGGTGCCAGACCTGCGCAAGGACAGCGGCCCCCTGCGAAATCAAATCGCCGGCTTGCTGGAGGCGATGGCAGAAGACGGCACCTTGATGAAGGTGGGCGATCAGCCGGGGCTGGAGGAATACCGGCTCCAGACCACAGAAGGTGCCCAGTGGCAGCGGTTGTTTGAGGAGAAGCGCCAGGCGGTTCGCAACGACACCGCCGAAATCACCAACGAGCGTGAGAAGCGCCTCGGCCTGGAGCTCCAGAAGGAACTCAAGGCGGTTCGCTTGCTGCAGGGGCAAGCCAAGATCCAGCGGTCGATCGTGCACTGGCCTAACCCCGAGCCGCCCGCACCCTCGAACGAGCAGGTGGTGGTGTGGATTCGCGATGGCTGGGGCTGCAGCGACAAGGAGGTGCGCGATGCCGCCCGCGAGGCCGG
>CAIZOZ010000168.1 GCA_903934745.1 uncultured cyanobacterium | reverse complement strand
GAAGTGTATGGCATCGCCTGCAAGCGCATCGACTGCAAACAGAATAAAAGTGATTTCAACAGCAAGCCAAAGGCACTACCCACCTTCACAGATCTGATCAGCAGATTACGCACACCCAACCTGATCGTCTCGTTTAACAACGAGGGCTTTATTGATCGCAGTTCCATGGAAAAGCTGCTGAGCGAGAAGGGCCATCTGCAGACGATCGAGCTGGATTACAAACGCTATGTGGGAGCCCAGATCGGTATCCATAACCCGGAAGGGGATCGCACTGGGGTCGTCAGCCACCTAAGGAATAAGGAATACATTTATATTGTTACCACCAAGCCCCTCAAGACAGCCATGATGAGCTCAATCGCCGCTGCACCGACCTCCTCCAAGAGGATCGCCGTCTGAGTCAGAGTAGCGCCAAGGAAAGATCAGAACTCCAACCGCAAAGAAATCAACAGCACACCAACAGCGACGCCAATCGCAAGCCCCACCAGGCCAGCAGCCAGGTACGCAACCACGGCGATCAGCACAGCGATCAGTCGTTGCGCCAGCCGGAGATTCCGACTACGTCGTCTCGCTTGTTCGCGCCGAAGCAGTTGACGCCGACGCCGCTCAAACACCTGATAATCATCATCCCCTTCTCCAGCCTCTGGGGCGGCGCACCCCGGGCTCCCTTCAGGTTGCTGGCGCGACGGCAACTCCTGGGAAACATTGAAATCCGGAATCCACCAGCGGGGCACGTCATGCCCGTACTTGATTCGGCGATTGCGCTCCTCTGCCGTCATCCCACACGACCCCCAGACTTCTGCCCGAGCAATGGCATCAAGATTAAGCTGCTCCGGCGGCAAGGGCTGGCGCTGGGCCACAACTCCCCAGCGCCAGCGGCGCCTCCAGCTCCAACCGGCCGCCATCGGGACACGTCAGCTCCAGCCGCCAGGCCTGCAGCCGGTAGCCGCCATCGCCCGGGCGAGCCGAGGCCTCGGCCAGGCCGCCTGGCCGATACAGCGGATCCCCCAGCAGCGGGGCGCCAAGGGCGGCGCAGTGGATGCGGATCTGGTGGGGCCGGCCGCTGGCGATCGCCACCTGCACCAGATCCGCTGCGGCTTCACGCTCCAGCAGGGTGAGCAGGCTGCTGGCCGCCAGATCACCGCTCTGGGAGCCGTCGGCAGCGCACCAGAGCTGCCCCAGCTGGGGATGGTCGCGGCGGCCGATCGGCGTGGTGATCACCAGCGATTCCCCTGGAGCCAGCGGCAGGCGCCCCGGTACCAGCAGGGCGCGATAGAGCTTGCGACAGCCGGATGGTTCCCCACCCAGCGGCAGCGCTCCCGCCGTGCTCTCGCGCAGCTGCCGGCTCAGCCAGGCGCGGGTGGCGGGCCGGCGGGCGCAGACCAGCAGGCCAGAGGTGAAGCGGCCAAGGCGATGCACCGGCCGCGGCAGACCGGCCGCATCGCCCTGATGGCGGCGCTCCAGCAGCCGCAGCACGGTGTGCTCCAACCAGCCGCCGGCGGGCAGCACCGGCAGTCCACTGGGCTTATCAATCACCAACAGGTCGCCGTCGTCGTGCACCACCGCCCAGCGGGCCGGCACGGCCCCCTCCAGCCAGGGGGGGCGATGCCAGGCCAGCCGATCACCGGCCCCCAGGGCCACATCAGCCAGGAGCCGCTGGCCATTGCGCTCGATCTCGCCGGCAGCCAGGCGCCGCTGCCACTCCTGCTGAGCGGAATGGCGATAGCGGCCGGCATAGAAACCGCTGACGGACAGCCCGCTGGCGCGGGCCTCCATCCGATCGCGATAGGTCCAGCCGCCATTAAGAGCCGCAGGCAGCCAACCTGCCGGAGTCATCGCCGCTGGGGCAGG
>CAIZOZ010000167.1 GCA_903934745.1 uncultured cyanobacterium | reverse complement strand
TCCATCTGCTGGATGTCACCCCTTGTGCCGATGGCCGCCTTGCCCACGCCATCGCCTATGCCCTGCGTGTGCCCTTCAGTTCCGTGCGTCGCCGCCCCCATGCCGGTGCGCTGTTCAATGTCGAAAACACGGTGAATCGTTGGGTCAAGACCGAACATCGCCGCTATCGGGAGGGTTTGCCCAACCCGGCCCATGCCGACACGCGTTACCTGAAAGTGGTGCTCTATCACTTCAGTTCCCTCGATCCCAGCCATGAGGGCTGTGCCGCCCATGGCAGCAACGATGGCCTGGCGGCCTCCTGTGGTCTGGCGCGTCTGCGTGATTTCCAGACCGCGGTGGAGAACAGCTTCTGTTGTGGTGCTTCGGTGGACCTGCTGCTGCTGGGCCTCGACACCGACACCGACGCCGTGCGGGTGCATGTGCCGGGCCTTGATGGCAGCACCAATCTGGAGCGCTGGCTCGATGCCAATGATGTCTATGCCGCCACCGCCCAGCTGTCGGCCGCTGAGGGTCGCAGCCGCATCATCCACCTGGTGGAACAGGCCGCCGCCAGCACACCTGATCCCGGCATGGTGCGTCTGATCGCGCGGTTGCTGGAGCACAATCTTTCCCAGATGGATTACGTGCGGGCTTATCACGATGGTCACTACAGCGATGCCAGTCATGCCGAACGCTTCATTGGCGTCGGCATCGGTTTCAAGGAGATTCACCTACGCAATCTCACTTATTTTGCCTATATGGATACTGTTGAAGAAGGCGCCCCTGATCTCGATGTTGGCGTCAAGATCTTCAGTGGTCTGAATGTGTCCCGGGGCCTGCCGGTGCCGGTGGTGGCGCGTTTTGATTATCACGGCCAGGTTCCAGGCGCCCGGGAGCGGGCGGTGAAGCATGCCCGCCGGGTGCTGGCGGCGATTGAAGGCCGCTATCCCGAACTGGTGCAGCAGGGTTTGTTGCACACGTTGCTCACGATCCGCGACCAGGACCGGCATGTGCCGGCTGAAGCCGTGGGTTCCAGCATCAGCTTTGCAACCCCAGGAGGACACTGACATGCTGATCTGCAAGGTGGTCAAACCCCTGGTCTCGACCAACCGCATTCCCGATTTCGAACACAAGCATCTGCAGGTGGTGCTCGATGGCAGCACCCAGAAGGTGGCGGTGGATGCGGTGGGTTGCATCCCCGGCGACTGGGTGATCTGCGTCGGCAGTTCCGCTGCCCGTGAGGCGGCCGGCAGCAAGTCCTATCCCAGTGATCTGACGATTGTGGGCATCATTGACCACTGGGATCCCGATGCCGGCAAAGCCCCAGCGACCTCTGGAGGTGGCTGATGGAAATCATGCAGGTCACCGGTTCCCTGGTGTGCACCCAACGGGTGGCAGGTTTGGGTCATTCCAATCTGCGGATCCTGCGCAGCCTCAAGGGCAAGCTGAGTGTGGCCGTCGACCCGGTTGGCGCCTCCCCCGGCAATTGGGTGTTCACCGCCAGCGGCTCCGCCGCTCGTTTTGCCTGCGGCAATCCTGAGGTCCAGACTGATCTGACGATCGGTGGAATTATCGACTTCTGGGAACCGGACGGGTGACCCCCCCAGGCCTGTCGCTCACCCCATGCATGGCCGATCCCCGCCGCTCCAGTTCCTCTCCCCAACGTGAACGATGGCCAGCCGTACCGCTCGAACTCGATCTTCCGCCAAATCGGGTGCCGCCGCCCAGGTGGTCCCTGGGGCGGCGGCGGCCAGCCCCGCTGTGCCCGCGATCCCGACCAAGGGCACTGACGTCAGTGCTCCGGCGGCGGCGGCCACCTCGCCACCGGCGCCAGCCGTCACAGCAGCGGTGAAAGCCGTTGACGTGGCGGCCCCAGCGCCGCTATTGACTCCGGTTCCCACCACCCCGGTCGCGCTGACTTCGGCCACTCCGGTGGCCGCTGCGGCCAAGGCGCTGCCGGCGATCGCCGCCAGCCGCCAGTCCCCCGCTGCCCGCCCGACTTCGGCCGGGCAGCGGATGGCCGCTGCCTCAAATCGGCCCGCCGCCCGCAGCGCCCCGGCCG
>CAIZOZ010000166.1 GCA_903934745.1 uncultured cyanobacterium | reverse complement strand
CAGCAGGCCATTGAGCACCGCCTTGGCATCGCCGAACACCATCGCGGTCTGGGGCAGCTCAAACAGGGCATTGGCGATGCCGGCATAGCCCGCCCCCAGGCTGCGCTTCACCACGAACACCTGGCGAGCCTGATCCACCTCGAGCACGGGCATGCCATAGAGGGGGCTGGTCGGATCACTCTTGGCATCCGGGTTCACCACATCGTTGGCGCCCAGCACGATCACCACATCGGTGCGGGGAAACTCGGGGTTGATCAGATCCATCTCGATCAGCTGCTCGTAGGGCACATCCGCCTCGGCCAGCAGCACATTCATGTGGCCGGGCATGCGGCCCGCCACGGGGTGAATGGCATAGCTCACCTCGACGCCATGGGCTTCCAGCAGCTTGGACAGTTCGCGCAGGGCGTGCTGGGCCTGAGCCACGGCCAGGCCATAACCCGGCACGAACACCACCCGCTCCGCCTGCTCCAGGGCCATGGCGCACTCCTCGGGGCTGCAGCTGGTGATGCGGGTGTAGCCCGCCTCGCTGCCACCACCGCCCACGGCGCTGCCGCCACTGGCGCCGAGAGCCCCACCGAACAGCACGCTGAGCAGGGAGCGATTCATCGCGGTGCACATCACCTGGGTGAGGATCAGGCCCGCCGAGCCCACCATGGCGCCAGCCACGATCAGCAGCTGGCTGCCCACCACGAAACCGGCGGCTGCGGCAGCCACGCCGGAATAGGAGTTCAGCAGGGAGATCACCACCGGCATGTCGGCGCCGCCGATCGGCAGGGTGACACCTACGCCCAGCAGGCTGGAGCCGATCACCACCAGCCAGAGGGGCAAGCCGGTAGGATCACCGGGCAGCAGCACAGCCCCCACCAGCGACAGCACGGCCAGGGAGATGTTGACGACATGGCGCACCGAGCTCTGGGTCCAGGCCGGGGTGTCCAGCCAGCCCTGCAGCTTGGCCATCGCCACGATCGAACCCGTGAAGGTGATCGAGCCGACAAACACGGAAATGGCGATCGACACCAGAGCCACCATGTCGGCGCTGGCGGAATCAAACAGGGCCACACCCACGGCCACCAGCAGCGAGGCCAGGCCACCACAACCGTTGAACAGGGCCACCACTTCGGGCATGGCCGTCATCGGCACCCGACGGGCCGTGATCAGGCCGGCCAGACCACCGGCGGCACTGCCGGCAGCAATCCAAAGCCAGGCCATCGGGCCGGGCTGGATCTCGATCAACAGGCCCAGCACGGCCAGGCCCATCGCCACGGCGGCCAGCTGGTTGGCACCCCGGGCGGAGCGCACCTTGGAGAGGCCTTTGATTCCGAGGGCCAGCAGCAGCACGGCTACCAGATCGATGGCATCGGTCAGCAGATCGATGGACAGAAAGGGGTTGGTCATCAGGCGTCTCCCTTGCGGCGGAACATGGCGAGCATGCGGTCGGTGACCAGAAAGCCGCCGACGACGTTGTAAAGCGCGAAGCCCAGCGACAGGGCTCCGATCAGCAGCAGGGCCTGGTTGTCGCCGGCCTTCTGGATCAGGGTGAGCGAAGCCAGCACCGTGATGCCGCTGATCGCATTCGCCCCGGACATCAGCGGCGTGTGCAGGGTGGGGGGCACCTTGCCGATCAGTTCAAGGCCCAGCAGGCTGCCGAGCAGCAGCACCCAGAGGGCCTGAGAGAGAACGCTCATTGCGAAGCACGGTTGGGATAGACGACGTCGTCACGGCGGCAGAGGCCGCCATGGGTGAGCAGGCAGCCTTCAAGGATGGGGTCCTGCGGATCGAGCTGCAGGGCGCCATCGCCGAGCACGTGCTCGATCAGGGCCGCCACATTGCGGGCATAGAGGGCGCTGGCATGGTTGGGCACGCTGCTGGGCAGGGCATCGGCGCCGATCAGCAGCACGCCATGGCGTTCCACCGTGGTGCCGGCGACCGTGCCGAAGCAGTTGCCCCCCTGGGCCACCGCCAGGTCCACCACCACCGAGCCTGGCCGCATGCCATCAAGCATCGCCTCACTGATCAGGCGCGGGGCCGTGCGGCCCGGCACCAGGGCGGTGCAGATCACCATGTCGGCCAGGGCCAACTGCGCAGCCAGTTGCTGGCGCTGGGCCTCCAGGAACTCTTCGCTGGCCTGGTTGGCATAGCCACCCTGTTCAGCGGGCTTCTCGGCGATCTCGGGCGGGTCGATGAAACGGCCGCCCAGCGATTCCACCTGCTCCTTGACAGCGGGCCGGACGTCGGAGACGTACACCACGCCGCCCAGCCGCTTGGCGGTGGCGACGGCCTGCAGACCAGCCACCCCCGCCCCCAGCACCAGCACCCTGGAGGGCTGGATCGTGCCGGCGGCTGTCATCAGCATCGGCACATAGCGATCGAGCGCCGTCGCCGCCAGCAGCACCGCCTTGTAGCCGGCGATGTTGGCCTGGGAAGAAAGCACATCCATCGATTGGGCCCGGCTGATGCGGGGCAACAGCTCGAGGGCGATGGCGGAGGCCTGGCGGCGATTGAGGGTTTCGGCCAGGTCGCCGGCGCCATAGGGGGCCAGCAGGCCCACCAGCAGGGATCCAGGCCGCAGGCGGTCCAGGCTTTCGTTGGGCGGTGGATTCACGCACAACACGCCATCGGCTTCGTTCCAGGGCAGGTCCGCGGCCTGCGTCAGTGCGGCGCCGACCGCGGCGAAATCGTCATCGCGGAAGCCCGCCGCCAGGCCGGCACCGCATTCCACCTTCAGGCTCACGCCTTTGGCCATCAGCCGCTTCACCGTTTCCGGTGTGGCAGCCACCCGCTTCTCTCCGGGAGCGAGCTCCCGGGGTACCAGCATCGTCAGCAACGGCCTTCATCCGCAAACTCGCTCTATTAGAAGAAGTCGACCTGACCAAACAAGGCAAAGCGGCGGGTATGTGCGGACTCGCCCACCTGTGGCAGCTCACCCCGGTGCCGCAGCAAGCGCGGCCGCAGGATCATCGGATTGATGTCGCAGTGCTGCTGCCAATAGCGCTCCAGATGGCAGCGAGGCTCGGCAATCAGCTCATCGGTAGGAGCGATGCAGGAGGCGGGGCCGGGGTTCCGGGGAGGGCTAGGCCTGGAAGCCAGGGACACCAGCGGTGATGCCCATGAGGGTTCGTCCTCCACCAGAAGCGCCAGCGGGAGGTCGTCTTCGCCGGCGCTGCGCCCTGCCCCCCAGAATCGGCCGATGCTGATGCCGTCGTTCGACCTGGGGGGCAGGGGTGCCGCCCAAAGCCCAGCGCCGATGCCGCGCCTGCAACCACGCGACTGGCAGAACCGCCTGATCCAGTTGTTGCGGGCCCGGCTGCTGGCCGCCGGCCCAGCCGGCGAAGATGTGTTGATCCATGCCGGGCCAGGGGCCGGCAAAACTCTCGGCGCCCTGCTCGGCTTTCAGCGGCTGCAGCAGGAAGGACGGCTCGATTGCTTTCTGGTGTTTTGTCATCGCACCACCATTGGCCGCCAGTGGCTGGCCGCGGCGGCGCGCCTCGGGCTCACGATCCAGGAGTGGGAGGGGAGCTGGGAGCCGCAGGGGCAGACCGATGGCCTGCTGATCAGTTACCAGGCGGCGGCTCGCCAGCGCCAGCAGCTGGAGCGCGATCTGCTGCCGGCCCTGGGCCAGTGGCGCTGGTTGGCGATCGCGGATGAGGTGCATCACCTCGGCCTGGATCCGGAGGAACCGGAGGCCACGGCCTGGGGCCATGCCTTCTCGATCCTGAGCACGGGAGCCAGGTTGCGTCTGGGCCTCTCGGGCACCCCGTTCCGGGCCGACAATCTGGCCTTCTGCGCGGCCCGTCGCCTGCGGGTGGAACACAACGGTGTCATGGCCGAGCGGATCGTGCCCGATCTCTGCGTGGAACCCCGCCTGCTGATCATGGCCGGCGATGTGCGGCCGTTGGAATTCCGCTTTCAGGATGGCTGGGTGGAGCACGGCCGCCCAGGGCTGGCGGGCCAGCGGGAAGCCTCGCCGGTTTCCAGTGAACTAAGGGAGAGCTGGCGGGCCCGCAATCTGCGTCGTGCCATCCGTCTCGGGGATGGGGGAGGCATTGCTCTGCGGCTGCTGCTCCAGGCCCGGCGCCGCCTCGAACGGGTGCGGTTGGAGCACCCCGGCGCCGGCGGTCTGGTGATTGCCCGAGACATCGAGCACGCCGGCAAGATCGCCAGGTTGCTGGAAGGTGAAGGCGATCGGGTGCATCTGGTCCATTCCCAGGATCCAGAGGCGGCTGGCCGGTTGGCGGCATTTCAGGCGGGAGAAGCCGACTGGCTGGTGAGCATCGACATGTGTGCCGAGGGGTTCGACGCGCCAAGGCTGCGGGTGGTCGCGTATCTCACCACCGTGGTGACCCGCAGCCGCTTCGTGCAGGCGATCACCCGCGCCGTGCGCATGGACGCTGGCCGCGCCCAACTCGAAGCGATTCCGCGCCAGCCGTCCTATGTGTTTGCCCCTGCCGATCCACTGCTGATCAGCCACGCCCGCAGCTGGTCGTTGAGCGAGCCCTACGTGATTCGCAGCCAGGCGTCGGAAAGCGCCTGTCCCGCTCCAGGCAGTACTGCTGCAGATCTACGTCTCCCCCTGCAGGCCCTGGCCGACGATGCCGGCGCCGTGATCCGCATGAATGGGCCGCAGTTGCCTGATTTCCTCGGTCGCGCAGGTTAGAAACCCGAACAGCTCGATCGCGGCCTGGAGCCTGTGGATGTGCGACGTTGTGTCAACCAACACCGCCGGCTAGTTCCTGAGCCGGCAACCTGAGCCAAGCCGGAGCAAGGTCATGTCTGGGCCGAACGACGACTCGACCAACCAGGAGGGCCGCGATTGGGAGGCGGGCTCGTACGACCCCCACAACGAGAACCCCCTGGATGCCAGGGTCCATCGTCGGGTGACGGTGGCGGTCTGCTGGGCCTTGGCGCGTCGGGCCGCCCTGGACAGTCGCGAGCTCTATGAAGACAGCTTTGCCTTGAGCGAGGAATTCAGGGAGTGGCTGGTGAGCCTGGAAGATCATCCGGATGTGCTCCAGGCGAACGTGCTGATGGTGCCCAGGCATCTGACGCTGGAGCGGAAACCGGAAACCGACGGACGCCTGGGAATCTAAAGCAAATCAAAAGATTTTGACAATCCCGCCTCTCTGGCCTCGGCCGCGGCATGGCCCAGGGCTGCCTGAGGTGCCTGCAGAGCTGTCAGTGCCTGGTTGTGGTTGGGGATCGTCGCTCGGCGAGGGCCCATCCCTAGGCTTGAGGCCTATGAATGGCGTTCAAGACCATGGCCGACGCGCAGCTGAAACCTCAGGTCGATGCGACTGCGGTTGAAAATGGTCAGGCGCAGGAGATTGAGAATCTGGTGATCGTCGGATCCGGCCCTGCCGGCTACACGGCGGCCATCTACGCCGCCCGGGCCAATCTCAGCCCCCTGTTGATCACCGGCTTCGAGGACGGGGGCATCCCCGGTGGCCAGCTGATGACCACCACCCATGTCGAGAACTTTCCGGGTTTTCCTGACGGCATCCTTGGCCCCGACCTGATGGATCGCTGCAAGGCCCAGGCGCTGCGCTGGGGCACCCGGCTGCTGGAGGCCGATGCCGAGGCGATCGATTTCTCCCAGCGCCCCTTCCGCATCAAAGCCGACGGCCAGACGATCCAGGCTCAGGCGCTGATCCTGGCCACCGGCGCCAGTGCCAACCGCCTTGGGCTGCCCCATGAAGAGCGCTTCTGGAGCCGCGGCATCAGCGCCTGTGCCATCTGTGACGGCGCCACGCCCCAGTTCCGCAACGAGGAGCTGGCGGTGGTCGGTGGCGGTGACTCTGCCTGCGAGGAGGCTGTTTATCTCACCAAGTACGGCAGCCATGTGCACCTGATCGTGCGCGGCGACCAGCTGCGGGCGAGCGCCGCCATGGCCGATCGGGTGCTGGCCAATCCGGCGATCAGCGTGCACTGGCGCAGCCAGGTGGTGGATGCGAGCGGCGATGACCAATGGATGAACGGCCTTCTGCTGAAAGACACCGGCACGCAAACGATCCGGGAGCTGCCTGTGCGCGGCCTCTTCTATGCCATCGGCCATACCCCGAACACCCGGCTGTTCAGGGATCAACTGGAGCTCAACAGCGCGGGGTATCTGGTCACCCAGCCGGGCCGGCCGGAAACCAGCCTTGAAGGGGTCTATGCCGCCGGTGATGTGGCGGATGCCGAATGGCGCCAGGGCATCACCGCAGCCGGCAGCGGCTGCCAGGCGGCCTTGGCTGCCGAGCGCTGGCTCAGTCACCACAACCTGGCTGTGACTGTGCGCCGGGACAACGTCGAGCCGCTGGAGGTGGGAGAGCCGAAGCCCACAGTCACCAGCGATGCGGCCAATTTCAACCAGGAGGCCCTCTGGCAGAAGGGCGGTTTTGCCCTGCGCAAGCTGTATCACGAGTGCAGTCATCCGCTGTTGGTCGTCTATACCTCCCCCAGCTGCGGTCCCTGTCATGTCCTCAAGCCCCAGCTCAAGCGCGTGCTCGAGGAGCTCGGCGGCCGCGCCCAGGGCGTTGAGATCGACATCGAAGCCGATCAGGAGATTGCCGTTCAGGCTGGAGTCACCGGTACCCCCACGGTGCAGCTGTTCTTCAACAAGGAGCTGCAGCAGCAATGGAAGGGGGTGAAACAGCGCAGTGAGTTTCGCCAGGCGATCGAAGCGCTGTTGCCTGTGGCCGTCTGATGCACCGCTGCGCTCAGGCGCCCCGGGTGGCGGGGATCCGGAGCTGGAGGCCTCCGTACGAGGCGCCTTGATCGCTCTAGGCCCAGCAGGGAATGGCCCATGCAACCTACGGACGCCAT